>JAHEYX010000022.1:13958-17453 GCA_023251415.1 Chitinophagales bacterium | reverse complement strand
GAGGTGTTTTCTCATTGTATTCCTTAGTTAAACGTTACGGTAAAAAGCTTGTTATACCAACCATCTTAGGTGCAACAACACTTTTAGCCGACGGAATAATAACTCCACCTATTTCAGTAGCATCTGCTATTGAAGGATTGAATATGGTTAAAGGATTAGAAAACGTGATTATTCCCGGAAACACCCTCACCATTGGAATTGTGATTGGCATATTATCCATTTTATTTTTCTTTCAACGTTTTGGAACCGATCGTATCGGAAAAGCCTTTGGCCCGATAATGACCATTTGGTTTGGAATGCTCTTAGTAATTGGCATTCGCAATATTGCATTGCATGCCGACATATTAAAAGCCCTAAACCCCTATTACGCCTATAACTTATTGGTGCATTATCCGAAAGGATTTTGGTTGTTAGGGGCGGTATTTTTATGTACAACCGGTGCCGAAGCTTTATATTCTGATTTAGGTCATTGCGGCATAAAAAACATACGCATAACTTGGACCTTTGTAAAAATAAGTTTAGTTGCTTGCTATTTGGGACAAGCTTCTTGGTTAATGCACCAAGGCGCAAGTGAGTTGAATGGCAGAAATCCGTTTTTTGAAATAGTACCTTCTTGGTTTTTATTGCCCAGCATAATTATAGCCACTTTGGCTACCATTATTGCCTCGCAAGCTTTAATCAGTGGTAGTTTTACCTTAATCAACGAGGCTATTAACTTGAATTTCTGGCCTCGTGTTTCGGTACGTCAACCTACAGAAACCAAAGGTCAAATTTACATACCAAGTGTAAATACAATTTTGTGGTTTGGATGTATTTTGATGATTTTGTATTTCAAAGAAAGCGGACACATGGAAGCAGCTTATGGCTTTTCGATAACAGTAACAATGCTTATGACTACCCTATTAATGTGTTATTTCTTAAAATACCGTTTGCATTGGCAAAATAGTGCTGTGCTCTTTTTCGCTGCCGTATTTGGAAGTATTGAATTTTCATTCTTTATAGCCAATGTGGCCAAAATTAAAGAACGTTGGATGTTCTTGTTCTTTGAATTGTTTATCTTCATGACCATGTACATTTGGTTTTATGCGCGTAAAATCAATAATCGATTTACCAAATTCGAAGAACTCGGAAAATACAGCAAACAGTTACAAGCCTTGAGTGAAGATGATGCCATTCCAAAATTAGCTACACATTTAATTTATTTAACGAAAGCCGATCGTCGACATGAAATTGAAGAGAAAATAATTAAATCTATTTTTTCAAAGAAACCGAAGCGTGCCGATGTATATTGGTTCCTGCATTTGAATCGCACTAACGAGCCTTATACCTTAACTTATGATGTTACAGAATTAGTGGATGATAAAGTTATTAAAGTCAATATTCATGTTGGATTTAGAATTCAACCCAAAACAGAATTGTATTTTAAACGCATCGTAAAAGAGTTGGTTGAAAACAAAGAATTAAATTTACACATACGCCCCGATGGTTCAACCAAATACAATCCCGAACCTGATTTTAAATTTGTAGTAATCGAAAAATTCTTATCGGTTGAAAACGAATTTGCTTTAAAAGACGGCTTATTGTTGAATGCCTATTTCACTTTAAAACAATTGAGTTTAAGTGATGAAAAAGCATTTGGCTTAGACAAAAGTGATGTAATAATCGAAGATACGCCTTTACTTTACCAACCCATCAACAACATTGAATTAACCCGTATAACCAACTAATATGAAAATTAAATTACAACTTTTTAGCGCTTTGTTTATTGGTTTAAGTTTTACTGCAGTAGCGAATGAAGACCAAACAAGTCTTGCAAAACCATCAACCAAAGACAGTATTGCTGCTATTAAATTTCGCAAAAATTACCAGCGTGGTGAAGCCTTTGAGGGAATTGACATGACTTGGCAAAACGGCAGCGATCGACGTACCGAGAATATTTGGAAGAACATGCAATACATTACTCCTGCTGTATTTTTAGATGTAAACTATACGCATTCTTTTAACAACCCCAATGATAATACTGTTGTTGGTTCCACAGCTTTGGCACGTAACAACGAAGTGCAAGTGGCTGCCCTGCATTTCGGTGCTGATTTAGTTTATGAAAATGCACGTGCCCGAATAATGACACAATTTGGTACACGCTCGCAAGTGATTCCACGCAATGATTTTAGTCCGTATCGTGGTCAATATCAATTGGCAAATGTGTACCGTTATTTAAGTGAAGCCTATGCCGGTTATCACATCAATCGCCTGTATGGAATAAACATCGACGCCGGATTGTTCATGTCGTATATTGGTTTGAATTCGTTCTATCAAGCCGAAAATTGGGAGTATCAAGCTTCCTTTACTTCCGATAATACACCTTGGTTTTTTAATGGCATACGTTTTCAGTTTTTCATAAACAAGCATTTAAAGATTGAACCATGGATCATTAATGGTTGGCAGAGCTATGGCAAGTTTAATAGCATGCCGGGCTTTGGTGGCAATATTACCTGGATGCCTAATAGCTCGTTCAAGCTTTTAACGAATGATTATTATGGAACCGATGCTGCCAATATCGCTTCCAGAAAACGTTTTCATTCCGACAACAGCCTTTTAGTGCGTTACTTCAATAAACCAACAGCTAATGGAATTACACGCATGGCACTTTCTTTAACCGGTGATATAGGTTTTGAAAAAGGCGGTGGTGTTAATGGCTTTAAAGATGGCGGTTTAACTAAAGGTCCTGCGCAATATTTTGCCAGTTTAATGGCTTATAATCGGGTTTGGTTTGCGAAAAATAAATGTGCATGGACTATAGGTGGTGGATGGATGACCAATCCCGGTCGATATTTGGTATTATATCCTACCGGACAAGCCAGTCCATTACCGAACCCTAACAATCCAACGCAAACCTAAGGAGCCTTTCCGTTTAGTGCGAATAAAGGAGATGCATTTACCGGATGGGATTGTTCAACAAATTTAGATTATATGCCTAATCAAAGTATCACCTTTAGAATAGAGTATGTATATCGAAATGCCAGTGTACCGTATTTTGCCGGACCCGGAGGTGTTACTTCACAAACCGGTTATGCAACTGATGCCTTAGCGCCTAATTGGCGTCCGGATTTGGTTAAAACCGAAAGCCGAATAGTATTGGCGATGTTGTTTAGGTTATAAGAAAATAGCAGCGTAGTAATTAATTTGGCAGAAATATAAATTGACAGTGTTTAAGAAGTTAATTTAATAATGGCATTGCAGTTTGAATGTGTTCATTCTATCAGATTTAACGTTGTGAGCTATGAATGCCGGTTATGCGGTAAATAATATATAATCATTAATAGGTAAATTACATTGGTGCATTTAACTTTGGGGAAACATTAATGATGATGCAATTTCCCCAACTCGAGACCACCAATTTACGTTTGCGAAAAATTGGACTACAGGATATACCTGCTTTACTGACTCATTGCCATAACAAGAAAATTGCGGATCAACTATTAAACATACCCTTCC
>JAHEYX010000022.1:0-13948 GCA_023251415.1 Chitinophagales bacterium | reverse complement strand
CACTGAAGAAGATGCTATTTTTAGAATCAATTTTGTCAATCAAGGTTTTAAAAACAAAGAACGCTACGTATTCGTTATCACTTTAAAACCCGGTGATGAATTAATTGGGGAGATAGGCATACACTTGAATCCGGCCAATGCTAGTGCACAGATTGGTTATTGGATTGCTGAACCGTTTTGGGGTAAAGGTATAGCAACAGAAGCCTTGGCAGCATTATTAAAATTCGGTTTTGAAACCTTACAACTCAATAAAATCATAGCAACGCATTTCCCCGAAAATCCGGCTTCCGCTAAAGTAATGCTGAAAAACAAAATGATTAAAGAAGCGGAATTGAAAGATGAATATTTAATAAACAATACGTTCAAAAGCATAATTCAATATCGTTTAACGAAAGAAGAATACATTAATCAGTAATCAGTTATCAGTAGTCTGTGATTAGTTGAGGCCGAGAGGCCGAAATCCGCCGTCGAAGGGATGAATAATGTAATGTAAATACGTTAAGAAAGTTTTTGGCGGATAATTAGTTATTAGTTGTCAATGTCTAAATAATGATGACCGCTTTTAGTAATCGCTTGTTATTAGTAAAATAGTAATTGTTGTTTGTTTAGTACTACATTGGACAAACCGGCAGGTCGGCTGAAATGCTTTTCAAAAGAAAATGAACGTTTAACAGGTTGGCTGATAAAATTGTTGATTGTTCGAATTGCGGTGGTGCCTGTGTTGGCGATCCTTTTCAAACCATATTAGTTAAAAAAGCAGGTTTTAGCATTGTTTCACTTTTCGGAGCTTGTGATAAAACAGCCATTACTAAAAGCTTTCACTTCGAGGTCTCTAATAATACATTCTATTTAGACAGTATTATAACCGTAGATTACAACTGCCATTCAGTTGATACCGTGAATACAAAAGTGGAATTAAAAACCATAAAGGACTTTGGCAAAATCAATTTTATAAAGGCTGGATAAAGCAAATTTGTAAATTTGAAGCTTCTTCCATTTACCTTAAACGATTACTTATGAAAAACGCTTTAGGAGTGCTGTTCTTATTAATTATGACGTCTTGCTCCAGCAAAAATTCCTATACGACCTTTGATTTTACCGAACAAGGCAATTCCATGGCGAGTTACCGTATGATTCAAATTAAATCTACTGCCACTAAATTTAATTCGAATACTACAAAGCCTATTTTCAGAGGCAGTCCGACCGAAGCCGGTAAACTTACCGATACCTTTCATTTACCTAAAACCGGCATCTATTATTTAGACCTTTCGACACAAGTGTTTCCGGTAATTATAGAGCAAGGCGGCTTGTTAAAATTGAAAGTAGTGAATTCCGGCCGTGTTCCGGAAATCAAATTCGAAGGAGCCAATAGCACCATCAATAACTTCTCTTTTGAAAATACGAAATGTCTTATTGAACAGTTGTTGAATCAACCCATGAATCGTTTTGATCAACAATCGGAAGCCCAAATTTTAGCTGCAGTAAAAAAATACCGTTCGGCTTCCGATAAGTTGTTTAGCGAAAAAGGCGCCGCCCTACCCGATTCTTTTGCACAACGTTTAAAAGTAGAAAATGAAGCTGCCGTGATGAATTATCTTATGTACTACCGAATGCGCAGTGCTCGAAATTCGGATAAAGCCCAATCTACGCCACTGATTGATGAATTAATAAATGCGTTTGATTTCAATAATGAACAAAATTTTAACCACAGTGCAGCTTATCGTATAGCAGTATATGAGTTTTATAAAAGACAATTCCAATTGGATAACAATTCAGGTATAGGTTTAGATAGTTATGTAGCCTTCTTAACTTCTAAAAAATGTGCACCACCAATTAAGGATTATGTTATAAGTGTTTATGCTACGAATTATTTTATTGGCGAATCAATACGTCCCGAAATAGCTCAAAAATCTTATGATTTTGTTTTACCTTTAGTAACAGATGTCGAATGCAGAATGCACTTGTATGAAGCGTTGATGAAAACAAGACGATAAACTATTTTCGACCGAAACCACTAATTAAAAAAGGCCGCCTAGTTAAACTAAGCGGCCTTTTATGTTGATGTAACTTACAACAATTAGTATCTGTAATAATCAGCTTTATAAGGACCGGCAACCGGTATATTCAAATAAGCAGATTGTTCAGGAGTTAATTCATCTAATTCAACACCGATTTTTTTCAAATGTAAACGTGCTACCTTTTCATCTAAATGTTTAGGCAATACATAAACTTTGTTTTCGTATTTATCGGTATTGGTCCATAATTCAATTTGAGCCAATGTTTGGTTAGTAAATGAATTACTCATTACAAATGAAGGGTGACCGGTAGCGCAACCTAAGTTTACTAAACGACCTTCAGCCAAAACGATTACATCTTTACCATCAATAGTATATAAATCTACTTGAGGTTTGATGGTGTTTTTAGTATGACCGTAATTTTTGTTCAACCAAGCCATATCGATTTCGATATCAAAGTGACCGATGTTACAAACGATAGCTTTATCTTTCATTGAACGGAAATGCTTTTCAGTAATCAAATCGCGACAACCGGAAGCTGTAACGATAATATCAGCTTCTTTAACGGCATCAACCATTTTCTTTACTTCAAAACCATCCATTGCAGCTTGTAATGCGCAAATAGGGTCAATTTCGGTAACGATTACACGGCAACCTGCACCTTGTAATGAAGCAGCCGAACCTTTACCAACATCACCATAACTACCAACAACAGCCACTTTACCAGCCATCATCACATCGGTAGCGCGACGAATAGAATCAACTAAACTTTCTTTACAACCGTATTTGTTATCAAATTTAGATTTAGTAACTGAATCGTTAACATTGATAGCAGGCATCGGCAAAGTACCGGCAGCCATTCTTTCGTATAAACGATGAACACCTGTAGTGGTTTCTTCACTTAAACCTTTGATACCACTGATTAATTCAGGATATTTATCTAAAACCATGTTGGTTAAATCACCACCATCATCCAAAATCATGTTTAACGGACGATCAGCACCACCGAAGAACAACGTTTGTTCGATACACCAATCCGCTTCTTCTTGCGATTGACCTTTCCAAGCAAAAACACCAATACCGGCAGCAGCAATAGCAGCAGCAGCTTGATCTTGTGTGGAGAAGATGTTACAAGAGCTCCATTTTACTTCAGCTCCTAATTCAACTAAAGTTTCAATTAAAACGGCAGTTTGAATGGTCATGTGTAAGCAACCTGCTACACGTGCACCTTTTAAAGGTTGTTTACCTTTGTATTCTTCGCGGATGCTCATTAAGCCCGGCATTTCTGCTTCAGCTAACATGATTTCTTTGCGGCCCCATTCGGCAAGAGACAGATCTTTCACTTTGTTTTTCAAACTAAAGTCGATCTGCGATTTAGTTGTAGTACTCATTTTTATTGTTTGTTTAATATTTTACGTTAATTCGAATGGCAAAAGTAGATTTTTCCCTACTAAATGCCAAACTTAATAAGATAAACAGCAAAATACTTTAAATGTTTCAGCACTTTTTTTCAGTTGAAGCAAATGCGCATTCTTACCCATAAACCTTACACAAGGACGAAAAACAGTCTAAAGTGCTTGATTTATAGGCTAAAAACAAGTCAATTGTGGCTAGCAATAAGAAGTAATCAACCCCAATAACAGTTTAATTAAAGCAATCGGCTGCACTATCATTCCTGAAAGGCTTAATAGACTTAGCTTACTGATACCCGTTGCCATTCAATTACAGGATTTTCTCTGTACATCAAGCGTAAAATCGGTCAAAACCCTTATGTTTGTAGCCTTTCAAACGTTTACTTGTGCGTATTAAAGCAATTTTACTTTTTCTTGTTGCGGCACTGTCGCTTGGTCTTTTGTATCAACAATGCCAATCGCCTAGCCCTGTCGTACCGCAAAGTCCGTTCAGAACTATTTACGATACCAGCGTTCATTATGTAGGCATACAAACCTGCAAAGGCTGCCATGCCGACATTTACAATACCTTTATACATACCGGTATGGGGCAAAGTTGGGATTTGGCAAGCCCACATAAATCGGCTGCACGTTTTGGGGCACACGAAGTAGTTTACGATACCTTAAATAACCTTTACTACCATCCCTATTGGGACCATGAACGCTTATACATTGAAGAATACCGCTTAAACGGCACCGATACTATTCACAAACGAATAGAACAAGTAAAGTACATCGTTGGCAGCGGACAACATACCAATTCGCATATCATCGACATTAACGGGTATTTGTACCAAGCTCCTATTACCTTTTATACCCAGCAGCAAATTTGGGATTTGGCTCCGGGATTTGAAAAAGGCAGCAATTCTAAGTTTACACGCATTATTGGTCAGGAATGCATGACTTGTCACAATCATTTACCTGAAACGGATTATCGCGCCGAAAATCATTTTCAAACTGTGCATACCGGTATTGAATGCGAACGTTGTCACGGACCGGGCAGCCTGCACGTGAGCGAAAAACAAGCCGGTAAATTGGTCGACATTAGTAAAGAAACGGATTACAGCATCGTCAATCCCAAAAAACTGAGTCGCGAGTTGCAAATCAACTTATGCCAACGTTGTCATTTGCAAGGTATAACTGTTTTAAACCAAGGAAGGCAGTTTGCCGATTTCAGGCCGGGCATGTTGTTGAGTGAAGTGATGCATACCTTTATTCCACGTTATACGGATAGTCTAACGCATTTCATAATGGCCTCTCATGCCGATCGTATGAAAATGAGTGCTTGTTTCCGCAACAGTAACATGACCTGTTTAAGTTGTCACGATCCGCATATTAGTGTAAAAGCTACCCCCGCCGAAACATTCACCAATGCTTGCTTGAAATGCCATAGCGACCAACAAAAGGCTTGTACAGAAAAGGAAAGCGTACGTAAAGCAGTTTCTAATAATTGCATTACCTGTCACATGCCCATGAGTGGCAGCATCGAAGTTACGCACGTTAAAATTCACGATCACAATATTCGCAAAACCATTAGTGATAAGCAAAGTAAAGCCATAGGTCAGTTTGTTCGTTTGGCTAATGTTAGCGATAAAACTCCGGAAACGCCCGATATTTCAGCCGAAGCTTATTTAAATTTTTACGAAGAATACGTTTCGGCATCGGCTTTTCTGGATTCTGCTGCCGTTCGATTAGCACGCTGTAAATCCACTGCACCCATCAATTCCCTATACATACGCTTGTATTATTTGCGTCAAGATTATGCAGCCATTCTAAAATTGGCCAACCAATTCGGTCAGCCAAACTCCATTCACGATGCATGGACCGCCTATCGTATTGGAGAAGCTTATTTGCAAACCGCTTCGGCACAAGCTGCTATTCCTTATTTAAGTACTGCTTTAAGTTTACGAAAAGGAGAACCTGATTTTATGAATAAATTGAGTATAGCCTATATTCAAGCAACTCAAAATGAGCAAGCAGAGCGCTTGTTACAGCAATTGTTGCAATTAAATCCGGAGCATGTTTCGGGCTTAACCAATATGGGGTATTTGCAAGCTTTAAAAGGGAATTTACCTGAAGCCGAAAAGTATTACCTGCGTGCTTTGCAGTTGAATCCGGATTATGAGCAGGCGCTGATTAATATGGCGGCTAAAAAGCAATTGGATCAAAAGCGAAGTGAAGCCATTGCGTATTTAAAACGTGCATTAAAGGTTAATCCGGCCAATCGCTCGGCACAAGCTGCTTTGAAGCAAATTTCAGGAGGCTTATACTAAATTAGAATACTTGTTTAGCTATGGTTTTAATAGCCTTCACATTACTCATGGTATAATAATGTAAAACCGGAACCCCGCTTTTCATCAACTCTTTAGATTGTTGTACACACCATTCAATACCTGCTTGCATTACCGCGGCTTCATCGTGTTGCACTTTTTGAATGGATTGCACCAAATCTTGCGGCAAGTTGATATTGAATGTGCGTGGCAAAGAAGTCAGTTGTTTTATGGTGGTCAATGGTTTTAAGCCCGGAATAATCGGCACATGTATGCCACTTTCACGACATATTTTTACAAAATCGAAGTACTTCTGGTTATCGAAAAACATTTGCGTAACGATGAATGAAGCACCTGCATCCACCTTATCTTTGAGGTGTTTCATATCGGCAATCATATTCGGTGCTTCGGCATGTTTCTCGGGATAACCGGCAACACCTAAACAGAAATTGGTACTCACCGGATTTTTAATATCATTTTCCAAGTATTCACCATGGTTCATTTTTACAGCTTGCTTCAATAAATCAATGGCATGGGCATGTCCTCCTTTTTCGGGGTAGAATGCGGTTTGCCCGTGCATAGCATCACCACGTAAACAAAGAATATTTTCAACTCCTAAAAAGTCCAAGTCAATTAACGCATCTTCAGTTTCTTCTATAGTAAATCCTCCGCAAATCAAATGCGGTACGGCATCAACTTTATAGCGATTCATAATCGCCGCACAAATACCAACAGTACCCGGGCGCTTACGCACGGCAACTTCATCAAAACGGCCATCAGGCATTTTCTTGAATTGCGTTTCGGCACGGTGATAAGTAACGTTAATAAATGGCGGATTAAAATCCATGAGTGGATCCAAAACTTCTACAATAGACTGGAAGTTTTTTCCTTTTAATGGAGGTAATATTTCAAAAGAAGCTAAAGTTTTGCCTTTGGCTTTGGTGATATGATCGGTAACTTTCATAGCAAAATCAGTTCGTTTTCTTGATTGTTCGTTTAATTGCAGAGCGTTGTACTTTAATACCCATGGCCATTACAGCCGGCAACGGATTGATACGCATATCTTGTTCTAAGCTAATCACATATTCTCCTTGATTATGCATAGGTATAAGTTCTTTGATTGGAAACCGGGCCATCCATATCCCATTTAAGCCTTCTCCAAACCATTTCCCTTCGGCATCGGCTAATTTAAGTTGCACCCGTTGATGGGTTACTTGTCCATCGGGTTGTTGCAAATGTACCCATACCCACATGTTCATAAAGCCATAGGCATCCAGGTGTCGTACATTGACGAAAATGGTATAGAGCACCGTGGTGTCTTTGATAATAAAATGATATTCCGGTTTGAAGATATAATCCCATTTATCGTTAGGAATAGGAATATTCTTCTCAAAAGAATCATTTAAGGTACAAGCCGAAAACGCAGCCAAACCCAAACAGAATAAAACAATGAATACGAATTTACTTTTCACTATCCGGTTGCGAAGGTTTAGGGTTATTGTTTACTTGCGGACGAGGGCGGTTGTTATTGCGGTTATTGTTTTTTGGTGGTCGATTTCCCTGTCCTTGTTGCGGATTGGGAGTCGGTTTCGGACCGCCTTGTCCTTGTTGAGGCTGTTGAGCGGGTTTAGGCCCTCCTTGTTGATTAGGTTGTTGCAAATTCGGCTTATTAGCAGGATTTGGACCTCTATTCGCATTCGGATTAGGCTTATTTCCTTGTTGTTGCGGCTTTTGTTGTCCGCGATTTTGCTGTGGCGCCTGTCCTTGACGATTCCCTTGATCAGCTTGATTTCGATTAGCTTGTTTGGGTTTATTACCGCCTTGTTGATTACGATTTTTCTGTTTTTTACGTTCAGCCGTTTTCTTCAAACTGCTCATGGAAGCTTGTCCAACAAGATCTTCATATTTAGGTTCGGTATCAGCCGGTAAAGCTAATTTCTCTTTCAATTGCTCTAAATCCGGAGCCAGTTTCTTTTGTTTGTTCAACTCCAATATTTCGTTCACACGCTCGATAGCCATTGGATACAGCTTGGTACTTTCTTTATAACTGTACCACATCAAGGATTTGAAAATATCGGTCTTCTGCAAGTAAGCCTCGCCTTTTTCGGTATGCAAACGATCGGCATTTTTTGGAAACTCTTTTAAAGCATCCAAATACGTATCCAATTCATAGTTCAAACAGCATTTCAAACGGCCACATTGACCACTCAATTTTGCTTGATTGATGGATAAGTTTTGATAACGTACTACCGAAATATTTACATTCTTAAAAGAAGTAAGCCAGGTACTGCAACACAATTCACGACCGCACATGCCAATTCCGCCAACTAAACCGGCTTCTTGACGTGAGCCGATTTGTTTCATTTCTACCTTCACATTAAATTCACGGGCATACAGTTTAATCAATTCACGAAAATCCACACGACCTTCAGCGATATAGTAGAATATAGCCTTTTTACCATCTCCTTGAAATTCGACATCCGAAATTTTCATATCCATTTTCAAGTTCTTCGCAATCACACGAGAACGTTTCATGGCTTCGATTTCTTTATCGCGCAATTCATTCATGCGTTTCAATTCCTCTTCATTCGCCAAACGTAAAACACGCTTTTCGACACTGCGTTCATGCAGGTTTTTCTTTTTCATTTGATAACGCACCAATTCACCACTTAAGGAAATCATACCGATATCAAAACCAACCGAAGATTCTACACAGACATAATCGCCTGTTATTACATCGTTTAGTGTGTTTTTAAAGAATTCTTTGCGTTGTCCTTTTTTAAATGATAGTTCTACGAATGGAAAACGCTGTGATTGGTCTCCTACCGGAAGGCTTGAAAGCCAATCGTGCGTATTCATTTTGTTACAGGAACCCGTTCCACAGCTTCCGTGGCTTTGACAGCCATTTGGAGTACCGCAAGAGGTTCCACAAGATCCACATCCCATATTATGTTTTATATTATAGCGTTAAGTATTGCCAATGGAAGTAAAAGTACTTTTGAAGTAGGTTTCTTACTACCGATTGGATTATAAAGTTTCAAAAATAAGAATAGCTGAACAATAATAGCAAACAATTTTCAGTTATTCCAATCTAAGCCTTAATTTGGGCAATAAATTCATAAAACGCTTGCAGCCTATGACAATTAAGGCCAACAAAGTAATTACCCCGGTTGTTTTTCTGCTCTCACTGGTTAGTTTATTGAACGATATCAGCAGTGAAATGTTAATTCCTGTTTTACCGGCTTATTTGAGCAGTATAGGTTATTCGGCTTTGTTTATAGGAATTTTGGAAGGCTTAGCCGAATTGATTTCGGGATACAGTAAAGCCTATTTTGGTAAATTATCGGATCATTTTGAACAACGCATGCCTTTTGTTCGATTGGGATATGCCATGAGTGCCATCGGTAAGTCGATGATGGTGCTTTGGGCTAATACGATTTGGGTTTTAGGCTCCCGTTCTTTAGATCGATTAGGAAAAGGTGTGCGTACCGGAGCTCGCGATGCGGTTTTGGCCGATGCATCAGTAGGCAGTGATCGTGGAAAAGTATTCGGTTTCAACAAAATGATGGATACTACCGGAGCCGCTATTGGTGTAGGTCTTGCCGCCTTGTTCTTATTTTATTCTCCGGGTAATTATCGCTTGCTTTTTCTAGCTGCTTTTCTACCCGCATTAGCAGCAGTTGGTGTAACTTTTTTAGTCAAAGAGCCAATGAAAGCGTCCGATTCCAAAACGAAATCCGTTCCGAGTATTTGGAATTCATTTGCTTATTGGAAAATAGCCGGACCGACCTATAAATACTTACTCATCGGCTTTTTGTTGTTTGCCTTGTTTAATTCGTCCGATGCATTCATTTTTTTAATCGGCAAACAAATCGGACTAAGTGATACGGTAGTTTTACTCAGCTATTTGGGTTTTAATTGTGTTTATGCCGCATTGGCTTATCCTTTAGGACATTTAGCCGATAAAGTAGGGATGCGATTAACTTATTTGATTGGAGTCGTCTTTTTTGCGCTTGCCTATGCCCTTTTTGGCCAAAGCAGTGGCTTACTTTCTTATGCAATTGCTTTTTTGGTGTACAGTGTTTTTACGGCAGCCACTGATGGCATCGCCAAAGCCTGGTTAAGTAAAAGCATTAAATCCAATCATAAAGCAGAAGCTATGGGCTTTTTTGCCGGAATGCAAAGCATCGTAATATTGATGGCAAATATCTTAGCCGGATTGGTATGGACACATTTTTCAGCAAAAGCATTATTCCTGTTTTCAGCAGGTGGAGCGCTGTTAGTACTTGTATACTTCCTTTTAGCACCTAAGGAACAAACAAACACGAGCGCTTAAAAGGCTTTGGCGTTCATTATCCTAAAAAGAAGCTAATAGAACATTCATTCGCTTGAAATTATTCAAATGAACAATAATTAGCTTACCCTTAAAATGTAAACTTAATAACTCGATTGGGTACTTAACTAGGCCGTAGGAATTAATTCGCTTTGGTCATCAAGTTTTCTAAAGCGGTATTGTACAACTCTTCGAATTTCGACAATTCACCGAATTCAATTCCATTAACGCTTAAGCTTGGTTCTTTGGTAACATCGCCAATTTGTTCGATAGCTACGCCGTGTTCTTCCATTAAAGCGGTTATGGCTTCTGCATTGGCAGCTTTAACGCTTATAACTACCCTACTTTGCGCTTCTCCAAACAACAAGGCATCCATACGTAAGCCATCGTCATTCATTTCAATATCAAAGCCCAATTTGTTTACCATAGCTGCTTCCAACAAAGTAACAAACAAACCACCTTCCGAAATATCATGTGCAGATTTAATTAAACCTGCTTTAATGGCGGCTGACAAGGCTTTTTGCAGTTGGTATTCTTTATCTAAATCAAAATAAGGTGCAGGTGAATTGCGCACACCTTGGTAATGAATTAAATATTGCGATGAGCTGATATCGTTTTTATTTTCTCCTACTAAGAAAATTAAATGACCCGGCTTTCTAAAACCGATTCCGGTTACATGTGCCTGATCGTGCACTAACCCCATCATTCCGATAGTTGGTGTTGGCAATACCGGACCACTGTCGCTACTCTGGTTATAGAAGCTCACATTGCCGCCGGTTACCGGTGTTTCAAATTTCTCACAAGCCTTTTTCATACCCATAATGGCATGTGCAAACTGATAATACACTTCTTCGTTGTATGGGTTACCGAAATTCAAGCAATTCGTAATTGCCATTGGTTCACCACCACTGCACACAATATTTCTGGCGGCTTCGGCTACAGCAATTGCAGTACCTTCTTCCGGATTTGCATAAATATAATACGGATTACAATCGACAGTCAAGGCCAACGATTTACCATTTTCTTTAATGCGAACCAAAGAAGCTGCTGTTGGGTTATTCGTACTTTGATTACCCAATTGCACCATGCTGTCGTATTGACGGTAAATCCATTTTTTACTGGCTATGGTTGGTAAGCACACTAATTCTTCCGCCACTTCTACCATATTTTCCGGTTCTTCAATGCGCGAAATAGCGTATTTAGCAATATCTGCAAAGTATTTCGGTTCGCGCATACTGCGTTCATAAACCGGCGATTCACCTCCCAACACTAAATGAATCGGGGTTACTTGTGCAACTAATTCTTTTTGGAAATAATATTCTAATTTTTCTTCGGCAGTAACCTCTCCAATTACGGCGCAATTCAAATCCCATTTATCAAAAATCTGTTCAATCTTAGCTTCCATGCTTTTTTTCACCACCACTAACATACGCTCTTGCGATTCGCTCAACAAAATTTCCCATGCTTTCATGTTTTGTTGACGCGTAGGAACATCGCTCAAATTAATGCGCATACCTACTTTTCCTTTAGCGCTCATTTCTGAAGTAGAACAAATAATACCTGCAGCTCCCATATCTTGCATACCCGTTACACAACCGGCAGCAATTGCTTCTAATGTAGCTTCCAATAATAATTTTTCCATAAAGGGATCACCCACTTGCACGCTTGGTAATTCCTCTGCACTGTCTTCGGTAATGTCTGCCGAAGCAAAGGAAGCACCATGTATACCGTCTTTGCCGGTTGCTGAACCAACGATATAAACTTTAGAGCCCGGATCAGCCGCAGTAGCCGAAACTGTTTCGCCCACTTTCACGATACCGGCACTAAATGCATTAACTAGCGGATTAATATTATAGGATTCATCAAAGTAAACTTCACCTCCAACTGTAGGAACGCCAAAACAATTGCCGTAATCACCAATACCTTTAACGACACCTTTAACCAAATTTCGTGTGTTGGCATGGTTGAAATCACCAAAACGTAACGAATTTAAAGAAGCTACCGGACGAGCACCCATGGTAAAGATATCGCGACTTATACCTCCAACACCGGTTGCTGCACCTTGATACGGTTCGATAGCGGAAGGGTGATTGTGCGATTCAATTTTAAAGGCACATGCTAGACCATCGCCAATATCTACTAAACCGGCATTTTCTTCACCGGCTTCTGCTAAAATATATTTACCTTTTTTAGGTAATTTTTTCAACCATAAAATAGAATTCTTATAGCAACAATGCTCACTCCACATCACGCTGAACATGCCGAGTTCGGTAAAATTAGGAGCACGTCCCATTAATTCATGAATCTTTTCCCATTCTTCTTTTCTTAACCCTAATTCCAAAGCCGATTCCAGCGTTGGGGTAACTAATTTATCGTTTGGCGTTGACATGCTTTTTGTGATTTGAGCGACAAAAGTAATGGTTTGTAACAAAAAATAAGTAGGAATTATGAACATCAAGAAAAGTGTAATTCAATTTCTAGGCTTATATTTGTTGAATGCCCAATTATCGCCTGTTTCAACGGAAACAATACTTGATTATACTAGTCTGTTTGTTACTAAGTAGTTTGATGCAGCTCAGTCCACTTAACGCTCATGCACAAAAGAACGATACCCTTTATTTTGATGCACATTTTAAGCCTATTAGTAAAGACAGTGCATATGCTTATTTCCGGGTACTGCAACGCGATGCAAAGGGACATGCAATAGGTTGGGTATATGATTACTACAACAGTGGCGAATTGCAATGGAAAGGGCATTTATTGCAAACAGATACGGCTGAAGTACAAGACGGGACTACAACTTATTATGAATTGGACGGGCATGTAACCACTATTGAAAATTATAAAAACGGTAAACTCAATGGCATCACCACAACATTTTACCAAAGTGGAAAAACCTATTTTAAAGGTTATTTTAAAGATGGGATAATGCAAGAGCCTGCTTGCTTTTTAAACGAAAACGGAACCCTTAAAGAACGCTTGCATTTACGCTATGGTAAGCGTGAAGGTGCTGATACTACTTTTTATGAAAACGGTGCCGTATTTGAATTGAATTATTATAAGGATGATTAACTGGACGGCGAACAAAAACGCTATTATACTAACGGTGAATTACAAGAACAAGCAACACGTACACTTGGAAAGCTACTAAATGCTAAATCTTATGATGAAGACAATCACCTCATCAAAACCATGGCTAATAGTTCGTCTTGTGCGTGTAAGGTTATTAAAACTTATTTTCCAACTGGTGCTTTGAACCGGATTACTTACGAAAATGAGAAGGGACAAGAAATAGGACGCTGCATTACTTATGATGAAAACCATCAAGTTGTTGAAATCAAACACAATTACGCTCCAGCACAATATGTACGTGATAGTCTTTTTGCAGATAGTGCTTGGACCGTTTTCTTTTTAAAAATCGGTAATGCAATTGACAGCAGTTATACTTACTACCCTTCCGGTAATCTTAAAAGCTGCAAATACAATAAAGAAGAGCAACAACTAAAGGAATTATCCCTTGTTGAGCAAGCCTATTTTGACAAGGTTGCTAAACAACTCGAATATCAAGTTTACTTAAGTAAAGCGGGTTATATTGAACTTTCCTACTACCCCAATAGACAATTAAAAAATAAAGCTACCAAAGGCATTCAAAATAGCGGTACTGTTTTAACCGACAGTACTTGGAATGAAAACGGGCAATTGCGCTGGTGTTTTGCTGATTATACGCTTCAGCAATTCAACAGCAAAGGAGAATTGATTAGTAAACTTCAGTTAAGTGCGACTGATTTTATGCCTTCATCGAATGATTCATTGGAAATAAAAAAAGATAATCTCGCTTGCTTAATGGGCATACAAGGTAGTCGTGGACAATGGTTAATA
>JAHEYX010000021.1 GCA_023251415.1 Chitinophagales bacterium | reverse complement strand
AACTCCTTGAGTATACCGGCAATTTGTGTTGGGGTGAATTTACTTTTTTTCATTTTATTACAATTTAAAATTAGTGTTTTTTGTCTACTTTTAAACTGTACTATTTTTGGGGAGGCTTACACAACTAGTTTGTTCTTTGCCTGTCACAAATACAATGAAGATGAATCCATTTCATTTAAAACACCTGTAAGGAGACTTTATGGTAAATGGGAACTTTCGGAATACTATATTGATGGTGTAGATTCTAAAGCAGATTATTTAGCGAATGCCCCGGCTAGCTGTAAATTTGAATACAAAGGCGGCAAACTACATGGTTACCCTAATTTTGATTATTATTTTATAGGTTACAATTGTAATAACATTAAATATCAAGACCAGTACTTTTTTAAAATCAATAAATCTACAATGCGCATTCAATGGTTTTTTCCGGCAAGCTACTTTACCATTCTGAAATTATATAAAGATGATTGGTGGATACAATCAATATATGCTAGAAAATCATATTTAATTAAATTCAAAAAGATTGGTTAGTGCTTATGATTTTAGTAAGTAGATTTTGCTATATAACGTTATAGCTTTAATTTATTACTAATCGTAATTACATTTTATATTTATTTTCTAAATTTCAACTAATGTTCATTAAATCAAGGCATATTCTTCTAGTTACACTTTTTACATGTTCTATTCTTAGTTGTCATAAGTACAAGTATGATAAATTTATTTCATTGAAGCAGCCTTATAAGCGTTTAATTGGGGTATGGGTCTTAACTGATTATATCGTTAATGGAGCTGATTCTACTGCGAACTATTTTGCAACAGCTCCTATTAATTGTATGATTGAATTTAAAGGCGAAAAATTTAATGGATATGGTGATTACTATATGTTTAATAATAATTGCATTACTAAAAACCACCTTGAATATATCGCGTTTTCAATTAAAGGAAATAAACTTAATATTAGTTGGTATTTCCCTGGTCATATTTATACAATAATTAAACTATATCAAGATGATTGGTGGATTCAGTCTGAGAAAAGTTCAAAATCTTATGTTTTAAAATTTAAAAAAATTATATAAATGAATAGGAAATTTTCTTTTTTAATTTGTTTATTATTTTATGTCTATTCTGCAATCGGGCAGTCTAATGTTAACCTTGAATTAAATAGTAAATATTGGTATTATCGAGACCGTCTAAACTATTTTATGACTGGAATTGGTCCTAAAAGCGGAGAAAGTTTAACATTTACAGATCGATTAGATATTTATAATGCTATTAATGACAATACAATTGTAATAGATGATACACCAAATGAATTAGGATTCTATATTGGAGTTCTTGCAACAGAATATAAGTTACAAAGCGATGAAGGGGCTAATACAATTTTGACAGCTCGTGAATTGTTTTATGCTCTAGAGGCGCTGAATAGACTTGATACTGCAAATTCTTGGACTCAAGAAATTTATAATACCGGTTTAAATTGTTGTTTAGATGGAGTATTAATAAGGGATGATTTACCTCTGAATGCTACTTTTCCTAATCCACTTTCACCTTATGTCCCATTGTATCCCACTATGGCAACATACAATAAAAATGTCAATTTTGTTTTTAAGCATAATGGTGCAAGTAATAAACCAATTTTTACTCCAGATGGCTCGCAAAACAATTCTGCAGGATTAATACAAGGATGTTCAGATCAATTTTTTTATCCAAACTTTCTTACAACCGGCAATCCGGAATGCCAATATATGAGCCAAGACCATTATATTCGATTAATGATTGGCTTATCATTGGTTGCAAAATTGGTTGATGTGAATGCTAGTTATCCTAATCATACCTTTATTGATGGAGAAACGTCATTTGCAGAAGAAGCAAAAAAAATTGTACATCGAATTGTTAGTCGAATGCAAAGTAATTATTGGTTATTATATAAACCGCAATTTTCACCAGGACCTTTAATGACTGCTGCCGTTTTTGCTTCTGTATTATATTCCTGGGCAAGCGTGATACCCCCCAACCCAGGTGCAATAGCCGCGGCAGCTATTTTATTTGGTTCCGCTGATATTGCTAATCAATTAGGCGCTTATGAAGGGCACAAATTAGTATATAGAGGAAATACCGCTACAAGATATTCATACGGATGGGCTAAGGCAGCTAATTTTATTAATGGAATAAATTATTATGATGCAATAAATACTTCTCCGGATGCTATTTTAATATGGAAGGGTTGTACACAATTGGTCCCAGCAATGGGTGTAGGTGATGGCAATCTAAGCCAAATAATGGCACTTGCAGCCATTGGTGATTCATGGAATAATTTATGGGGTGGTCAAAATGTAACCGAAGACCATCTAATAGCTATGAACAATTTATTTGATTACCAATGGGATTTATATCCGCTGCTCTGGGCAGTGTTACATAATCAGAATTGTAATATTACACAAGGAGATATTGAACAAAGTTTATTGCAAGCTCCATGTGAAGGAATTCGCCAAAGTTGGTTAATTGGTGGTTGGTCTTCTAGAAACAAGTTCTTAAACAAATTTAATGGAGAGCTTGACAGCTTTTCTAATCATGCACGCAATGGTTTAGATTATATGCTATTATATAACCTTTATTGCATTCAGTTTCGAAATACATTACCTAAATATAGTTGTAGCTGGGATTTAACTAGCAACACAAATACCATTTATCGCCATCAAATTAATATTGATGAGCAAGCGAATGCATTTGTTTTTCCTAGTGCTATAACAAGTACTGTAGGTTCTAATAATTGGAATACATTAGGGACTTTACAAAACCCTATGTTTGTACGTTCAGAAGAGAACCTAGAAGATGCTTGGTCACAAATCAACGTAGGAGCCCATGTTGAATACCGATCCACTAAAGATGTTCATATTTTTTCTCAACCAAATGGTAGTTTCTTTCATGCAATTAATGGCGCTATATTTCATATTGCCGGGTCAACGCCAAATGACTGTGTGGGAAACGGTGCTTATAACTATTCACGGTTAGTTAATAATCAACCGAACACTACTTCAGATACTTCAAAACTGCTAAAACCATTTGGCTTTAGAAATATTGATGTTGAAGTGTTTCCAAACCCAAGTAATGATAAAATTACATTAAATTATATTTTGCCATCGCAGAGTACTTTAATGATTCAATTGTCATCAATTGATGGTAAGGAACTTCTTCAAAAGGAAATTAAAGAACCAGGTGTTGCAGGTCAAGTAACAATTCCTGTTAATATTTACTCACCTGGAATTTATATGCTAACTGTATTGGCGAATGGCGGAAAACAAACTAGAAAAATTACGATACAATAACTTTGAACAATAGTTGAAGCTCTAGATTAATTCAGCGTAGTATATTAATTACTTATTTTGTGTTACCAGATACTGAATTGAGTGATTATTAAATTATTCGACCTATTCTAGCGGTTTTTGATCGCTACAATTCAATTTACGATAACAACACATTGTACAATAGTGCCTGCCCCTCCAAACACGTATTACTGTACTAGCTTGCCTCAACAAGTTTTATTTTTTTATCAAAATCAAACCAAACGAATTAGCGAAAAGGTACTCTGCTATGCTCCATTATCAATTTCTATTCCCTAGCACTTTGCAACTATCATTTTGCACAAGCCTAGTTTATTTCAGCAATTTACTAAGCTCTTCTTTGTATTCATTAATAATACGGTGTCTTTCTTGCCGGTTGCCTGTGCTGAGTGGTTTACTCTTTCTAAGTTTCAATTCGAAATCTTTAAGTTGAGCTTTGCAGAAATCGGCATCTAAGGTCATTAATACGGTGCGGTTGTTAAATAGGTCGAAAAGATGCAATGTATCATGGGCTTTTACAATAGCCATATTGCTTTCGTGCTTCAACTCTAATGAATATAAATTATATTTGGTTTTAGGGTCATCTAGTTTGTGACCGTGTTCGGCTTGCCTATCCAAACTATTCATTACTTTAATGATATCATTCGAAAGAGTGATATAATCCTTTTCACTTTCAAATATATTGTCACGACGCATTTCTTTTATTTTATCAAGCGTAGTAATAAGAATATAGCGTGTCCAGATTTCTGTTGACGAAATTTTTTGATACACCTTCCAGAGTTTTGCAGCTACTTTTACTTCAGGTAATTCCAAGGCTTTCTTAATACTGAACTTCTTCATGTCATAACTATCGTCATTCAAACAGTATTTATGTAGCCAAAAAATATAAAAGGCTGCCAGATTAGGTGTACTATAATAATAGAATAAATGCAAATTGGATCCCATATAATATAAATGTGCGTCAGGGTCTTTTGCAAAATTTTCGAACAATTGCAATATATCGGTCATCCAATTAAGTAAGGAATAGCTATTACCAAACGCCGTAATTTCAAAACCTACTTTCGGATTTTTATTGCTGAAGTATTTTTTTTTGACAGGTACTTTAAATTTATCATTCAAAACTGCGAGCTCATGCGTAGATAAAAAGATGTTTCCGGCAATGCGCCCATAAGCAGCACTGCGGCCCACGTTCAGTAGTTCTGCTATATATAACGGAAATCTTACATTGTCGGAATAGATAGCTTTTAGATGGTTAAAGAACCTGATTTGTTCGTTTTTTGACTCTTCAATAGTTACCATTTTAGGGGGTGTTTTTTTAGCGCTTGAAAAATAGAAAAAAATGGATGAATTTTAAAAAACACACCATTTACAGGTGTTTCAAGCCGAAAATCGACTTTTTTGAACCTTGTATTTCCGTACCGATTATCGAGACGAGCTTGATCTTTGTCCCGATAAACGGGATGCAAGCAGTTGCAAGGTCATTAAAAAACGGTAAAAAGTAGGCAAAATAGCCTTGTAAGCCAATACAGGTAAGCATTTGCTCTTAAAAATCGCCCAATCCCGTTTAACGAGAAACGAAAATCAAAATTCCCGATTAGCCGGACTCAACAGGCATTGCGGCATACTAGTTTTGTATCACCAAAGCGATAAAATAAAACTACAAACAATATCGCTTTTCGGCAACAAAATAAACTAAAAAAAGAAAATGATGCAAACGCTAAACCGCACAAACCATTCGAATCAGCACAAGCAATTAGCTTGGGTGAATCGTATTTGTGCTTCCCTTAATTGGGGTAGCAGCGTTAACCGTCGTCTGAATCATTCGTTTAACAGTGTATATATTATAAGTGTTATTGTATGCATTGATTCCCAAACTAAAAACACACTATATAATAAGGTAGTAGAAGCAGACCATATTCGTTTTGAAATTGAGAAAAGTTCATGCAAGGTTGAACAAAGTCAAAACAGAGTCGAACAAAGTCAAAACAGAGTTGAACAAAGTCAAAACAGAGTCGAACAAAGTCAAAACAGAGTCGAACAAAGTCAAAACAGAGTTGAACAAAGTCAAAACAGAGTTGAACAAAGTCAAAACAAAGTCGAACAAGTTCAAAACAGGGTTGAGCAAGTGCAATGTAAAATTTCAAAACAAAGTTTAGAGGCTGATGCTGCAAAACTTGATAAAGGAAATGTGCGGGTATCCAAAACAAACTTAACAGAGGTATTGCAGCCTAGTACTGCGGCGGTAATTATTACTAGTAATGGTCCGCCACCTTAGCGAAGCGCAATGCCCTACTTAAAATAAAACTAGAAAATGGTCTCTTAATTTAATAAACAACAAAATTTATAAAAAATGAATGCAAAAATTTTAGCATCCTTCACGATGCACCAAGCAGTAAATCAATTTTTAACCGATAATGCACCAAAATATTCATCTAACATTGCGATGCAGCAAGTGGTTACCGATTACCAAACCAAAGTTCCATTAATGATAGATGGAGGTAAGTTTTTAGCAATTGATAAAACACCTTACAGCAAATCAAAAGCTGATTTAAAGGTAGAATTAGCGGAAATGCTAGTTAAGTTATCTAAAATGGCTCGTGTAGGATTGAAAAAAGCAAAAATCACGGTGCAAAAAGATCAATTAAGCACTACTAAATCAAATTACACACATTTAGCCGATGAGGATTTATTCGTTACAGCTTTAGCTAACCGCGATATTATGAATGCACAAATTGCAGTATTGTCGCCATTGTTTGTTTTGCAAACCGAAATTGATGCCATGAATCAATTGGCTGCCGATTTTGCTGCTGCTAAAAATACCAGTGAAGTAGTTCGTAAGGGAACACCAACTCAACGCAAAGGTTTTATTGCCTTAGTTAAAGAAATGGATGAAATGGTAAAAGACTTATGCATGTTGGCTGTACGTTATGACAAAGCCGATCCAATCTTTTACGGTCAGTTAATTGACACCGCTACACCACAAGCATATGGCACACACCATACCAGTGTTAAAGTGTTAATTACCGATCAAGCCGATGGACACTTAGTAACTTCAGCACATGCCGAAATCAGCAACAGTAAAAAAACCGGTAACAGCGACAGCAATGGTGTTGTGGTTTTAAACGAAGTACGCAACGGCGAATGCACCTTAAAAGTGCAAGCGCTTGGTTACAAAGATGTAGTCAAAACCATCAAAATTGAACGTGGACGAGAAAACAATTTCACGGTTCAATTAGAAAAAGCAGCTTAATTCAAATGGAGAATTGAGAATGGATAATTGAGAATTGGAATACAAAATACAGCGCATGATAATTTAAAATCCGCCTTGGAAGGGTGAAAATGTATTCTAAAAGCGATAAGCTAGTTTTTGGCGGATTGAGAATTGAGAATGGATAATTGAGAATTGGAATACAAAATACAGCGCATGATAGTTTAAAATGCTCCTCTGAGTAGAGAAAAATGTATTCTAAAAGCGATAAGCTAGTTTTTGGCGGAAGGATTAAAAATTGGGTTTGCGGTTTATACCAAATAGAGGTTCTTACTAGTAGATAACGTAGAACACAACAACTATAAAAAGGCAAATGCAAATACCACTGTTCACTATTAACTATTCATTATTCACTAGGTTAAATTTTTACGGGAATAAAAAGGGCCGAATTCGTATGAGTTCGGCCTTTTTTTTATTTGTAATCTCGTGAATAGCAGTTAATAGCCAACAGTTAATTTCGGAAAAGGTGCGCTAACTTTTATTCAATAAAATTAAAGTAGCCATGACTCGTTTACTATTTTTTTATCTTTACTTAAAAGCACTGTGAATACCTTCACAGTGCTTTTTTAATCCGGTATCATGAAAAATTTATTCATTATTTTGCTATTGCTTTCCAATCATTTTGCATTTGCTCAACTAAGCATTAATTCATCTTATACAAAAACAGATGTTGGACATCAAATACGATTTGGGGCTGAATATCCTTTAAACAAAAGATTCAATATCGAAGCAGGTAGTAAATACTTGACTTTTAAAGAAATCACAGACATTAATAATTATGCTTTTAAAAATAGATTTAAACCTTTATCAACATCCGAACACCTTGGACTCTACATTGGTGTGAAGTGGATTTTCTACAATAAAAACCCTTACGTTAAGCCTTTTATCTCATACGATTTAAACATGACCAAATCAAGTCGTGTGGTGGTTGATTTTTACGATGGACCGAAAGTTTATAAAGATTCAATACATGGTACTTATACACCCTACAAGCGAATTGATGACACCTTTAAACCAACAACAGCTATTGAACATTTTGTTACATTAGGTGTCGATGTTAAATTAACTAATCATTTCTTTTTAACAGAACGTATTGGTATTGGCGTTGCAACTTTTTACCATTTAGAGTACAGAGAAAACGGCGGTAGAAATGCTTGGGAACTTGCAACATTGTTCAGTTCAGGAATTAAGTATCAATTCAAAAAGTAAAGCAGCTTCAACAACTAAGCAAACCAATGAAACGACCCCGCCAACAACAAATGGCAGATAAAGGTGAATTAAGCAGTCTGTAAAGGCATTAGCAGAAGTAGTTTAATTCGCGCCAAGGATTTGTGACTTCGAGTTATTATTTTAGGATACAAGGTATAATGATATACATTGTTCAACTTTTAATTGCGCTTACACTTTTGAATGCCCGTATCCGCCTTAGCGATAGGAGCGGTTACCACGCAGCGTGCACGCAGGGCGCGCGCGGAGTAAAAGCGGATAGCGCGGCGCTTGGCTTGCAATGGCCGCTGCTGGTTAATAACTGTACCTGGCATAACCTAGGCGCTGTGTGTTAAAAACACAAATGCCAAGCGCAAGGCCCCAATTAATTGGCTAAGGGTCTTTGTTCAATTGCCGTTGGTACTTGCTGCAACAATTTTTTAATTAGCAATTGAGTTTTATTACATTTACGCTCTTAATATAAGTAAAGCTCAAATGAATATTATTGTACCTATGGCCGGTGCCGGTAAACGGATGCGCCCCCACACCTTAACTACCGCTAAACCTTTAATTCCGGTTGCCGGAAAGCCCATCGTTCAACGCTTAGTAGAAGATTTGGCTGTCATGTGCAACGATAAAATTGACAATATTGCCTTCGTAATCGGCGATTTTGGTGCCGCTGTCGAAAAGCAATTGCTTGATATTGCTCAAAGCCTAGGTGCTAAAGGACATATCTTTTATCAAGATGAACCATTGGGCACTGCGCACGCCATCTTGTGTGCCAAAGAAGTACTAACCGACCATGTTATTGTAGCCTTTGCCGATACCTTGTTCTATGCTGATTTTAAAATTAACCCCGCTGATGAAGGGGTAATTTATGTGCAGCAAGTAGCCGACCCATCGGCTTTTGGTGTAGTGAAATTGGATGCAGAGGGTATCATTACCGATTTTATCGAAAAACCGAAAGAATTTGTGAGCGACCTGGCCATTATTGGCATCTACTACTTTAAAGACGGGCTGAATTTGAAAAACGAATTGCAATACCTCTTAGACCATGATATTAAAGAAAAAGGCGAATACCAATTAACCAACGCTCTCGAAAACATGAAACAAAAAGGCTTGAAATACAGAGCCGGTCAGGTTAAAGAATGGTTGGATTGCGGTAATAAAGATGCTACCGTTTTCACTAATCAGCGCGTTTTGAGCTTAATTGCGAATCAATTGAGTGTTCCGGCCAGTGCTAAAATTACTAATAGCACCATTATTCAACCTTGCTTTATCGACGAAAATGTGAGTTTGGATGGTGCCGTAGTTGGTCCCTATGTGTCGATTGGTAAAAACTCGAGCATAAAACAAGCCGTTATCAGCAATAGCATTATTCAACAAAATACCCAATTAGAAGCGGTTGTGGTAAACAACAGCATGTTGGGCAGTTTTGTAAACTACAGCGGAAAAGCAGATGACGTGAGCATTGGCGATTATACCACCATTAAAAAATAAGCTTGATTAAACCCCTACATATCGTTGCCGTACTGGCTTTAGCAGTGTTTGCTTCATGTGGTGCAGGCGACCGTGTGCATGCTACCAAAGGGGATTTCAGTGTTGCCGACAGTATTCAAGACGAAATTGACAGCCGCGAGCAACGCACGTTTTTGGATGCTAAAAAAGCACAGTTGCTTAATGACGTGCCCCAGGCCATTAATTTGTATACCGAGTGTTTGCGCATCAATCCCGAAAATGCCGCTGCCATGTATGAGTTGGCTAAAATATATGCCGGCAATCAAAAGTACGATGCAGCTTTGGCGTTTTCAAAAGATGCAGTTAAAAGAAGTCCGAAAAACAAATGGTATTTGCTGCAATATGCCGACGCTTTGGGCACTACTAAAAAGTATAAAGAAGCCGCAGCCGTGTATCAAGAGTTGTTGGCACAAAACCCCGATGAGCCTAATTATTACTTAACGGCGGCTATTCTATATTTAAAAGCCGGTAAACCCAATGAGGCCATACAAATGTTTGAAGGCTTAGAAAAGCATACCGGTGTTAGCGAAGAGCTGATACAGCAGAAAGAGCAATTGTATATGCGCATGGGTAAAGTGAAAGAAGCGGCAGCCGAGTTAGAGAAATTGATTCAATTAGACCCTACCGAAGCACGTTATTATGGCATGATGGCCGAATTGTACGAATCGACAAACCAAGCCGATAAAGCCAAAGAAACCTACGATAGAATGTTGAAGGCTTGTCCGGATAATGGCATGACCGCTCTATCGATGGCGCAATACTACTTTAATAAAAGAGATCAAGCCAATTATCAACTGTACTTAAACCGCTGTATACAAAGCACCGATTTAACCATTGACATGAAAATGGCAGTTTTGGGACCTTTATTAGAGCAATGCATTGTTGACAGCACCAAAGTAGCCCCGGCAAAGGCGGCAGTTGCTTTATTGCGCTCCGCACACCCTACCGATGCGAAAGTGTATGCCATTAGCGGCGATTTGAATTTGCAAGAAAAAGACTTGTTGGCGGCTGAAAGCGACTATAAAAAATCCATCAGCTTAGACAATAAAGAGTTTGGTGTTTGGCAGCAATTGTTATTTATAGAAAGCGATTTACATCAATTTGATTCGTTATTGTATTATTCGGAAGAAGCTAAGGGCTTATTTCCGACACAAGCTTTGGTATTCTTTTTCAACGGGATAGCCAATAGCCAATTAAAAAAGCACAACGAAGCCATCAAAGCTTTGAAAAAAGGGGTGGTGATGTGTGGCGATAACAGACCTTTGCAAACCCAATTTTATTCGTCATTAGGGGATGCGTATCATGCCCTTGGCCGCCACGGAGCCAGCGACAGCAGTTATGAAA
The DNA here is from genome assembly GCA_023251415.1 of Chitinophagales bacterium. Taxonomy (GTDB): domain Bacteria; phylum Bacteroidota; class Bacteroidia; order Chitinophagales; family CAIODY01; genus JAHEYX01. Next base: position 6,784 of record JAHEYX010000021.1, on the reverse strand, counting down.
AGGCCTTACAACTGAAGCCGGATGAGGTGTATGTGATGAACAATTACGCCTACTATTTAAGCTTACGTCAAGAAAATTTAGAACGGGCAGCAGCTTTGTCGAAACGTTCAATTGAGTTGAGTCCCGGAAATGCATCCTTTGAAGACACTTACGGCTGGATATTGTTCAGACAAAATAAGTTGGATGAAGCAAAATCATGGATCGAAAAGGCATTAGCACATGTAAACAATGAAAACAACCCCACTTTATTAGAGCATTTAGGGGATGTTTATGCCAAAATGGGCAATGAAAGCAAGGCTTTGGAGTATTGGAACAAAGCCCAATCGCACAATAGCGATTCGACTACTTTGGCTAAGAAAATAGCGGCACGCAAGTTTTTAGAAGAATAAAAGCTGAAATCGGGCTAAAAGCTGTTCAAGACCGGTGATGGTCGACTGATTTATTGTAAATTTTTAAAATTTATTGAAAAAGACCTCAATTGCAGCAGCGGCGCGCAAAAGAGGGTAAATTAATTGGAATAAATTAGTGAAATCCTTTGTTTCTACTTCTTTTTTCAGAATTCCTTCACTACATTTGCGGTCTCAAAAAATAAACATTCGCCCGTGCAGCGTATCACAAATATAGTATTGACAAGCGTTTTGGCTATTTGCCTGCTTGTTTTCAGCGTACCGACAAAGGCCAATGCCTCTGCCGAGGGTACCTCAACCGAGAAAGTAGATTCAGCTAATGTAACCACCGAGGCAGCAGCCGAAGAAGGGCATGAAGCCAAAGCAGGTAAATTTAACCCCAGCGATGTGATTAAACATCACGTGGGAGATGCCTACAATTGGGAGTTTTTCAAATTGGGCGATAAAGAAATCGGCTTTAATTTGCCCTGTATTGCATACAGCCCTGACCATGGTGTTTCGGTGTTTTCATACGGTAAAATTGCCGAAGGAGAAGCCTATGATGGGTACAAAGTGGACCATCACACGCACAAATTGATTCGTGAAGACGGTGCTAAATTTTACGATTTATCGTTGACTAAAAACGTGGTATCCTTATTATTAAGTGCGTTTTTATTGCTGTTGATTTTTATATCTATTGCGCGTAAATACAAAGCTAATCCGGGTACTGCGCCAACAGGTTTGCAAAATGCTTTAGAACCAATCATTTTATTTGTTCAGGATGAAGTTGCAAAACCGATGTTGGGTAAAAAGTACATGAAGTATTTACCGTACTTGTTAACGGTATTCTTCTTTATTTGGATCAACAACATGTTAGGGTTGATTCCGGGTGGGGCTAACTTAACCGGTAACACGGCGTGTACAGCGGTTTTAGCAGGTATTACCTTTATCTTAATCATGTTCAGCAGTAACAAACATTACTGGAAACATATTTTAATGATGCCGGGTGTACCTAAACCGGTATTGTTGATTTTAACTCCGGTAGAAATTTTAGGTATTTTCATTAAACCATTTGCCTTGATGATACGTTTGTTCGCCAATATTTTGGCCGGTCACATGATTATCTTAACGGTAGTGAGTTTGATTTTCATTTTTGCTGAAATGAACGTTGGTTTAGGATGGGGTACAGCAGTATTCTCGATGGTGTTTGGTGTATTTATGTTCTGTATTGAATTACTGGTAGCATTTGTACAAGCGTACATCTTTACAATTTTGAGTGCATTATTTATTGGTGAAGCGGTAGAAGAAGGGCACGACGATCACCATTAATAATAGACGAGCCGGATGGAAGAAGCCGGAAACGGAATTTGGATTTCTTAATTATAAACAATAAAAAACAACAATTATGTTATTACTTGAAACAATGGGTATGGCTGGTGCCGGTATCGGAGCTGGTTTAGCTGCGATCGGAGCAGGTTTAGGTGTGGGCCGTATTGGCGGTAGCGCTTTGGAATCTATTGCTCGTCAACCGGAAGAAGCCGGAAACATTCGTACCAACATGATCATCATGGCGGCTTTCGTAGAGGGGGTTGCTTTGTTGGGTGTATTGACTTGTATGTTGATCGTTTTCAAATAAGATCAGCATCCTAAAATTTAACATTGCACTTAAAGCGGTTGGCGATAGGTGCAATGTTTTTTAAAATTAAAATTAGAACGGTCGTAACGACTAAACATTAACTATAAACAGTGCTTTAAAATGGAATTACTCAAACCGGAATTCGGTCTTTTCTTCTGGACACTCTGTATCTTCCTAGTGATTTTATTCATTCTGAGCAAATTTGCCTGGAAACCTATTGTTGCTGCGTTGAAAGAACGTGAAGAAGGTATCAATACAGCTTTAAAAAGTGCTGAAAATGCACGTGCCGAAATGGCTAATTTGGCTGCAGATAACCAACGTATCTTAAACGAAGCCAAAGAAGAAAAAGCAAAAATCATTAAAGAAGCAAAAGAAGCTTCTGAACGCATGCGTGCGGTAGCTACTGACAGCGCTAAAGCTGAAGCAGCTAAGATTTTAGCAGATGCCAAAAGAGAAATTGAAAACCAAAAGAATGCAGCTTTGGTAGATATTAAAAACCAAATCGGCAACTTAGCTACTGAAGTAGCAGAAAAAATGATTCGCAAAGAATTGAAAAAAGACGGCGAGCAAATGAATTATGTAAATCAATTGGTAGGCGAAATTAAATTGAACTAAGCTTTTTGTTGAAGCAACAAGAACTGCTCAACTAAATCATACAACATGGCAAATATTAAAATCTCAGGCCGGTACGCAAAATCCTTAATGGATTTGGCAATCGAAAAAAATCAGGTAGAAGCAGTTTATGCAGATGCCCGATTGTTTATGGAATTGGCCAATGATCGCAATTTCTTTTTGATGATGAAAAGCCCGATTATCAAATCGGACAAAAAGATTAAAATTTTTGAAGCTATTGTGGGCGATAAAATCAATGCCTTAACAATGGCGTTTTTCCGCATTGTAATTCAAAAAGGACGCGAGTTCTTTTTGAAAGATATTATGCATGAAGTAATCGTTCAGTACAATGCCATGAAAGGTATTACTGCCGTTAAATTTACTTCAGCAGTGGCAGTTGATTCAACTACTTTGCAGAAGATCAAAGACATGATCGAAAAAAACACGCAATTGAAGAATATCGAATGGCAAACCGGCGTAAACGAAAATTTAATCGGCGGTTTTGTGTTGGAGTTTGACAATAAACTCTTTGATGCTTCTATTGCACATGACTTAAAAGCCGTGAAAAAACAATTCATGGATAATATTTACGTAAAAAAATTCTAAACTAATTTATCAGCATAATCCAATACTATGAGCGCAGCAATAAAACCAGAAGAAATTTCGGCGATACTTCGTCAACAATTAGGTAACTTTAATTCATCAGCAGAGCTGGAAGAAATTGGTACCGTATTACAAGTGGGTGATGGTATCGCCCGTGTATATGGTTTGAACAATGTTCAATCCGGTGAGTTGGTTGAATTTGAAAACGGGGTACAAGCCATTGCCTTGAACTTGGAAGAAGACAACGTGGGTGTGGTATTAATGGGTGCCAGTGCAAACATTAAAGAAGGCGACAAAGTTCGTCGTACCGGAAAAATTGCCTCTATTAAAGTAGGTCAAGGAATGGTCGGTCGTGTTGTAAATACATTAGGCCAACCTATCGATGGTAAAGGTCCGATTACCGGTGAAACATACGATATGCCTTTGGAACGTAAAGCTCCGGGTGTAATTTACCGTCAACCGGTTAAAGAACCATTACAAACAGGTATTAAAGCGATTGACGCCATGATTCCTATCGGACGTGGTCAACGTGAATTGATTATCGGTGACCGTCAAACCGGTAAATCAGCTATTGCAATTGATACCATTATCAACCAAAAAGAATTTTACGATAAAGGTGAACCTGTATATTGTATTTATGTAGCTACCGGTCAAAAAGCCTCTACCGTTGCGCAAGTAACTAAAGTATTGGAAGAAAAAGGCGCTATGGCCTATACTACAGTAGTAGCGGCGTTTGCATCTGATCCGGCTCCAATTCAGTTCTACTCACCATTTGCCGGTGCAGCTATTGGTGAATTCTTCCGTGATTGCGGTAAACCGGCTTTGATTGTTTATGATGATTTATCTAAACAAGCGGTTGCGTATCGTGAAGTATCCTTATTGTTAAAACGCCCTCCGGGACGTGAAGCTTATCCTGGTGACGTGTTCTACTTACACAGTCGTTTATTGGAACGTGCGGCTAAAATTATCGCTAACGATGAAATTGCTGCTCAAATGAATGACTTACCTGCTTCGTTAAAACCATTGGTTAAAGGAGGTGGTTCGTTAACAGCCTTACCAATCATTGAAACACAAGCCGGTGACGTATCTGCATACATTCCAACCAACGTAATTTCGATTACCGACGGTCAAATATTCTTGGAATCGAACTTGTTCAACAGCGGTATTCGTCCGGCGATTAACGTGGGTATCTCGGTATCGCGTGTGGGTGGTAATGCACAAATCAAATCAATGAAGAAAGTTTCTGGTACCTTGAAACTGGATCAAGCACAATACCGTGAATTGGAAGCGTTTGCAAAATTCGGTTCTGACTTGGATGCTGCTACTAAAGCGGTTATCGAGAAAGGAGCTCGTAACGTGGAAATTTTGAAACAAAAGCAATTCTCACCAATGACCGTTGAAAAACAAACAGCGATCATTTACTTAGGAACAAATGGTTTATTAACCAATGTACCGGTAAACAAAGTGAAAGATTTTGAAGAAGAGTTTTTGATGACTTTGGAAAATACACAAATGGATACCTTGAAAGCTATTCAAAAAGGAGTAATTGATAAAACAGTTACCGATGTATTGGAAAAGACAGCAAAAGACTTAATGTTGCGTTATAAATAAACAAAGAATACTGTTGAAAAGCGGTATTGAACCAAAAGAAAAGTAAAAATTAAACAATGGCAGGTCAGTTAAAAGAGGTCAGAAACAGAATAAAATCTGTAATGTCCACCCAGCAGATTACGAAAGCCATGAAAATGGTGAGTGCGGCCAAACTGCGTAAAGCGCAGGATCGTATCGTTCAGATGCGTCCGTACAGTAATAAGCTGAGCGAAATGCTGCAAAATATTGTCAGCGGTGAATCCGATGTACAAATCAGTTATGCCGCAGAACGTCAGGTAAATAAAGTATTGGTGGTGTTGGTTACCAGTGATAGAGGTTTGTGTGGTGGTTTTAACGCTAACTTGATTAAAACTGCACGTATTTTAGTTACTACACAATATGCTGAGCAATTGAAAAAAGGCAACGTTGAAATTATGTGCATTGGTAAAAAGGGTGCCGATTTCTTCCGCAAAGCCTATAAAGTAAATACCGATTTTGTTGGCTTGTTCAGTCAAATCAGCTTCGAAAACGTGTCGCGTGGTGCTGAAAAAGTAATGCAAGGTTTTGTTACCGGCGAATATGATAAGGTGGATATTGTGTACAGCCAATTTAAAAATGCGGCTAACCAAAACTTTGTTGTAGAGCCGTTCTTACCTATTGCAAAACAAAAACCGGCTGCCAATGCTAAAGCTACGAACAACGACTTTATTTATCAGCCTTCAAAAGAAACCTTGATTGTTGAATTGGTTCCAAAAATTTTGAAAACACAATTCTTCAAATGTGTGTTGGATACCAATGCCAGTGAACATGGTGCTCGTATGACCGCAATGGATAAGGCTTCTGAAAATGCCAATGAATTATTGAAATCATTGCGTTTAAGTTACAACCGTGCACGTCAAGCCGCTATTACCACCGAATTAACAGAGATTGTGAGTGGTGCAGCAGCTTTAGAAAACTAATATTTCCTTAAAATTACCGAAAAGGCCATCTGATTGATTTCAGGTGGCTTTTTTATTGGCGATCAGTATGGTATTCCCATTCCCAAATCAAGCCGTCTTCGGGATCTTGTAATTCACGCATCCTACGAAAACTGTTTTTGCGCAGTATTTTGGTGGAATAGTTTTCTTCTGCTAAGGTGCAAGCCGTAATGCGCAGTTGTGGGTTATGCGTCAAAGCCTTTTCAACCAGAGCTTTTGCAATTTGATAACTGATACCTTGCTTACGAAAAGGTTCAAAAGTACCATAAGCGATTTCAATGCTTCCATTGATTGGAGCTCCTTTATAACCGGCACTACCAACTAGTTGATTGTTTATACTTGCATAATAGCAAATCCAAGGAGGCGCAAATCCAATCTGCGTATAGTAATCCAAGGTTAGTTGCAGGGTGTCATCACAAAGCGGATTTTGAGTAAATGCAGCACATTCACTAATAGATTGCGGAATGGGGATAAGGATTAAGTCGCTCATGAATTAAAACTGAATGGTTTTTCCGTTTTCGGAAAGCAGTTTTTTGGCACTTACCCAATCAGGCACCTGGTCGCTAGAATAGGTATAAGTTTGAATAGTAGTTGCCAATTTTGCGCTTTGTTGCATAGCAGTTTTATGAGCACCACTTACGGCAAATGCTTTAAGAGCAGCTTCATTTTCCCAAACAGAGCAGGTATAATGCAGATAGCCAAAACCGGTATTACGTAATTCGACAAAACCGTTTTGTTTTTGGAGTTGTTTGCTTACTTGCCAACCGTGATAAGAGAGTTTGAAAAAATAAAATACCGAGCGCAATCGTATAGACGTAATCGTAATTAGCATAGTGTGATTAAGTGAATTAGTTTTCAGTAATTAGTAGACAGTGAATTGCAATATAAACCAACAGCACAAATTACCCTTTGGTATGGGTAACTTTAACGATTTTGCCGTTTAAAGCATCCATAATAACAAGAAAGGTTCCACCAACTGT
>JAHEYX010000285.1 GCA_023251415.1 Chitinophagales bacterium | reverse complement strand
CGAAAACAAATTATTGCCGTGTAGGTGACTTTGCTACCGTAAAAATCACCCGTGCCGAGGAGTTTGATTTGTATGCCGAAGTAGTACCGAAAAAGTAGTTACTTATTTCACCGATTCTTTTTTTCTTTGCACTCTTAAAAATGAACAGCGCTTTTGGCAACAAAAGCTTAACCAATAGAACGTATTTACATTTGGCAGCAGCCAAACAACTTAAACTAGTTTTAACGTGATAATTTTTTTAACCGGATTTATGGGTAGTGGGAAAACCACCATGGGCAAGCAAATGGCTGAAGAATTGGGCTATCCATTTATTGATTTGGATAAATTTATTGAAGAACGCATGCATATTTCGATTCCGAAAATATTTCATCATTATGGTGAATATTATTTCCGGAAAACCGAAACCGAGTATTTACATGAAATGAGCAGTTGGAAAAACTTGGTGGTGGCCTGTGGTGGTGGAACTCCGTGTCATGATAACAATTTAGCTTGGATGAATGAAAATGGACTGACGGTTTATCTTCAAACATCAACGGAAGAACTTTATAAACGACTTGCCGTTCCGGAACAACAAGCCGCTCGTCCGTTAATCGCAAAATTGAATCAAAGCGAGTTAAAGCATTATATCGACGAAACCTTAAAAAAACGTGAAGTGTATTATTTACAAGCACAAATCGTTTACAAACAACAAAACGAAATTTCATCCGATTATAAACAATTACACCAATTAATAGCAGGAAAAATGCTGGCACTTTAGTATCATCATACTGTTGAGCACAAGAGCATTTACTGCATAACAACATTTATATGACCGCTATCGAATTTAATCAAAATGAAGATGCCATGAAATTATTGATGGCCGATATTCGCAAAAAGCTAGATATCATTTCAACCGGAGGCGGACAAAAAAGCATAGACAAACTGCACGAAAAGGGTAAACTTACCGCCCGCGAACGCATTGAGCAATTGTTGGATAAAGACAGTCCTACCTTTGAACTTGGTGCATTTGCCGGTTATGAAATGTACCCCGAGTATGGTGGTTGCCCGGCCGGCGGTGTAGTAGTGGTTATCGGCTATGTGAGTCAACGTTTGTGTATTGTGGTTGCCAATGATGCTACTGTAAAAAGCGGGGCCTGGTTTCCAATTACGGGTAAAAAGAATTTACGTGCGCAGGAAATAGCCATGGACAATCATTTGCCGATTATTTATTTGGTAGACAGTGCGGGGGTATTTTTACCCATGCAAGATGAAATTTTTGCAGACAAAGAACATTTCGGTAGAATTTTTCGCAACAATGCAGTGATGAGCAGTAAGGGCATTCCGCAAATATCAGCGGTGATGGGCTCTTGCGTTGCCGGTGGAGCTTATTTGCCAATTATGAGCGATGAAGCTTTAATTGTAGAAGAAACCGGCAGTATTTTCTTAGCCGGACCATTTTTAGTAAAAGCAGCCATTGGTGAAAATGTGGATGCTGAAACTTTAGGTGGTGCCTCTACCCATTCTGAAATTTCAGGTGTTACCGATTATAAAATGAAAAATGACCAAGAATGCTTGGCTCAAATTCGCCGATTGATGGATAAGCAAGGGCCTAGAACCATGGCCGGCTTTAACAGAAGCACTCCTCAATTGCCTAAAAAAGACCCTAAAGAAATTATCGGATTATTTCCGACTGATGGTAAACCATACGACATGCGTGAAATCATCGAACGATTAGTGGATGATTCAGAATTTGACGAATACAAACAAGAATACGGCAAAACTATTTTAACCGGCTATGCACGCATTGATGGATGGGCAGTGGGAATAGTTGCCAATAACAGAAAAGTGATGCGCTCGGCTAAAGGTGAAATGCAATTGGGCGGTGTTATTTATTCCGACTCTGCAGATAAAGCCGCACGCTTTATCATGAATTGCAATCAAAAAAATATACCCTTGGTCTTCTTACAAGATGTAACCGGATTTATGGTTGGAAGTCGAAGTGAACAAGGAGGTATTATTAAAGACGGTGCAAAATTGGTAAACGCCATGAGTAATTCGGTAGTTCCGAAGTTTACAGTTGTTGTAGGTAATAGCTATGGAGCCGGTAATTATGCCATGTGTGGTAAAGCTTATGACCCCCGTTTGATTGTTGCATGGCCAACTGCAAAAATGGCGGTTATGGGTGGTGAACAAGCTGCTAAAACCCTCTTACAAATTCAGGTTGGATCGATGAAAGCCAAAGGTAAAGAAGTGAGTGCCGGAGAAGAAAAAGAACTGTTGGATAAAATCACAGCGCGTTATCAAGCACAAACCAAAGCCACGTATGCCGCTGCACGCTTATGGGTTGACGCCATTATTGATCCGTTAGAAACACGCAATGTACTCAGTATGGGAATTGCAGTTGCGAACCACAATCCGGAACACCCACGTTACAATGTTGGTGTACTTCAAACCTGATAAACACAAAAACCCCGTTCCAAGGAATGGGGTTTTTGCTACTATGAAGTCGTCCTTCCTACTATTCGTTTTTAAATTTAACCATATGAAATATTTATTATCTGTTCTATTACTTAGTATTTGCTTTACAAATCATGCGCAAACGCAACGTTTAACTATAGAAGATGCTGTTTTGAAACAACGAAGCAGCTTGGCACCTGAACGTTTGAATCAATTGCAATGGGTTAAAGGAACCGGCTATTATGCCCAAGTACGCACCGGAAAAGGCAAAGACAGTTTAATACTTACCCCAACAACTGCTAATTTAACTGCTGCTGTTAAACAAAGTCAGGTTTATATTAGCTTAGCCCAACTCAATCAAGCGTTAAAAGATAATCACCTCGATACTTTATCTAAATACCCGTTGTTGGAACAATTTAATGCCGACTACTTACAATTTCACAGCAAAACCAGCACAGTACGATACAATTGGACCGCTAACACGATTGCTCGTATTTTTCCATTGGATGAAAAAGCTGAAAATGCCGACCAAGCTGAGCTTAGCGGACATATTGCCTACACCATTGCCAACAACCTGTATATTCGAACAGCCGAAGGTCAAGTAATTGCAATTAGCAATGATGGATCTGATGGATTGGTTTATGGCAAAACCGTTCATCGCGATGAATATGGCATTAGTAAAGGTACCTATTGGAGTCCTAACGGAAACAAACTAGCCTTCTATCGCATGGACCAAAGCATGGTAACCGATTATCCGGTGATGAATTTAGACGAGCATCCGGCTGCTGCCAAGTTAATTAAATACCCAATGGCCGGTATGAAAAGTCATGAAGTAAGCATTGGCATCTATGATGTTAAAACAGCTAAAACAACTTATTTAAGTATTATTGGTGCTAAAGACCAATACTTGACCAATATTGCCTGGAGCCCCGATGAAACTAAACTGTATGTCGCCGTTTTGAATCGTAAAACGGATCATTTTTGGTTGAATGAATACAATGTAGGCAATGGCCAATTTCTTCGTAATATTTTAGAAGAAAGTGATTCTATATGGTTAGAACCTTTGCACCCCTTGCAGTTTTTAAAAGGTGATAACACCCGCGCTATTTGGCAAAGTCAACGCAGTGGCCATAATCATTTGTATTTACTAAACATGAATTCTGCTGAGTTGATTCGCCCGTTAACATTTGGCGAATGGGATGTTATTGATGTATTGGCTGCCGGCAAAGATCGTGTGTATTATACTTCAACTTGTGCCTCTCCATTAGAAGTTCGTCTGAGTAGCATCGATATGAAAACATTTGTTCCAACACTTATAACAAACGACCCGGGTGTACACACTTGCGCAGTAAATGAGTTAACCGGAACAATAATCGATCAATATTCAAATGCCAATACTCCGCGGGTGGTACAACTTATCGATGCTAAACAACACACGCAAACGTTATTACGTGCAGGCAATCCGTTGAAAAATTACCAATTAGGAAAAATGCGTTTTATAACACTCACTGCAGCCGATGGTAAAACTCCATTATATGCGCGCCTAATTTTGCCTCCCAATTTTGACAGTACAAAAAAATACCCATGCATCACTTATGTGTACAATGGCCCTCACGTACAATTAGTAAGTAATAGCTGGTTAGGCGGGGCCGATATGTGGAATTATTATATGGCTCAAGAAGGGTATATTATGTTTACTATTGATGGACGTGGAAGCGATCGACGTGGTGCCGCTTTTGAAAAATGCATCCACCGTCAATTAGGAACCTGTGAACTGGCAGATCAATTGGTTGGTAATAGCTACTTACGTTCCTTATCGTATGTGGATACCAGTAGAATGGGTATACACGGCTGGAGTTTTGGTGGATTCATGACTACCGCATTAATGACACGCACACCGGGTAAATACAAAGTTGGCGTATGCG
>JAHEYX010000284.1 GCA_023251415.1 Chitinophagales bacterium | reverse complement strand
GAACTGCGACGATCGTATTCGAACATGTCATAAGGCGACACACCATCTTTTGTATAATAGCGCTCAAACGTCATGGCGCTATTGGGATTTTTTTTCGTTTGTTTGCTCATGGTTAAAGGTGGTTTTTAAGTGTGTGTGTTTTATTTCTTTGCTGACAATGAAAGCGACTAATTTCAGTAGCGGTCATTTCACCGGCAGCGGTTTGGTTTTCAGTTTTAAATTTTGGTTACCTCTTTATAATCCGGATTTGAATCTAAATTTAACAAATCGCTCTACTAATTTCCGGTTGTTTTAATTCTTAGAGGGGCAACAAATATATAGGCGAAACTAACCCCCAAAAAAGGGGTTTGGTCTTTTAATTTTTGAACAGGGTGTTGAAAAAAAAGCAGATGTTGAAAACTGCTGTTTTGATTTTTAAAAACTGCTGCAAACGCTTTACCCTATTGATTCACCGAATCGCTGTCTGTTGAGAACTATTTTTACAAAATGATTTGGATTGATTAAAAAAATGTACAAGGGGAATTACCTAGAAAAGGTCATTTTGAACTTTTAGGTTCAATTTGACAACCCGAATCTTGAAATTAATCGCCATTTACCGAAATAGATTTGACATCGATAAAAATTATGCATTTTAACTTGATGTTAATGGCATTTTAAACGAACAAGTAACCATAATGACCTCATTAGTTGCTTAGTTTAAATAGATTAGTTGCCGTTAAAACCTACAAAAGTTAATGCAAATAAAGCAATGCAATTCTTCTACTAGCTTATATAAAATAATTTGCACTACTTTTAACACTTAATTGTTGGGCAAGTATAAATGAATACTTGCTTTTAAATTCGACTTTATATGATTTACTCCATGACCGGCTACGGAAGAGCCATTGGCACTATCAACACCCTTTCCCTGCAAATTGAAATTCGCTGTGTTAATGGTAAATCACTCGAATACAATAATCGCTTGCCTGCCATTTATAACGAAAAAGAACAGGATATTCGTAAACGTGTTGCCGATAAATTGGAACGCGGTTCTGTTCAGCTTACTATTCAACGTACCGATGCCGCTGCAAACAACTTTACTGTCAATACCCAAATATTAGAAAACTATTTGCAATCGCTACAACCCTTAGCAGATAAATACAAGCAAGACAGTGCTGCTTTATTGGCGCAATTGGTGCGTTTGCCCGAAGTACTTCAAAACAACGTTCAAACCATTGCCGAAGAAGAATGGAACTGCCTCCAACAAACACTGGATCAGGCTTTAGAACAAGTTATTCGTTTCCGTGTACAAGAAGGTGCCGCTTTGCAAAAAGACATGGAACGTAACTTAAACCAAATAGCCGTTTATTTGGTAGAAGTAGAAAAATTAGCGCCGCAACGTTACGAGAAAATTAAAGCTAATCTGATTAAAAAAGCGAATGAGCTGCTCGATAATAAAGAGCTGGATGCGAATCGCTTTGAACAAGAATTAATTTATTACATCGAAAAGTTAGATGTTAACGAAGAAATCATCCGCTTAAAAAATCATTGTTCTTATTTACTTGAACAATTGCAGGATGCTAAACCCGGTTCTAAAGGCAAAACTTTAAATTTCATTGCGCAAGAAATGGGACGCGAAATCAATACCATAGGCTCTAAAGCAAATGATGCCGGTATGCAACAATGGGTAGTGAAAATGAAAGATGAATTAGAAAAAATTAAAGAACAAACCATGAATGTGGTTTAATTCGTTGTGGTTTTTGCTGCTTTTAAACCGCCTTTTAAATTAATGATATTGGTAAATCCTCTATCATGTAAACGTTGTTGAATCAACTTGCTGCGCTCTCCCTTTTCACAATAAAGTACTACCGGTAAGTTCGTTGCCAGTTGATCTACATTACGCATTATTTCACTAAACGGGAGTAATAGTCCTCCAATCGAATACGCTTCATGTTCCCACGCTTCCCGCACATCTATCAATTGCATTGGCTTTTGCGAGCTTAGCCAGTCTTGCAATTCTTCCCAACTAATATCCATTAATGTACTTTCAGCATTTACTGCCATTGACGAATTTGCTTGCAAGCCTTGTTGCTTGAGTTGTACAATTAACGCTTCATCTCGTTCAAATTGCAAAATACGTTGTTGGTGACTTTTAACTTGATGAATCAATAAACGGTTCGCTAAAACATCAGCATCGCGTAAAATCACTTTAATAACCTCAGTTGCTTGCATTACCCCCATCAAACCGGCTGTAACCGCCAATACACCTGCCTCGGCACAACTTAAACTGTCAAGCGGTGCCTCCGGAAAAATACAGCGGTAAGTTCCGGAACGTACGCCTTCGCTTAATTCATAATTGTACACCCCTAACTGGCCCTCATTTCGAAAAATAGAAGCACTCACTAAAGGCTTGTCGCTCAATACACAAGCATCATTCACCAAATAGCGGGTTTCAAAATTATCGGTCGTATCAACCACCACATCATGCACTTGAACCAACTGCATGGCATTAGCAACAGAAAAAGCTGCTTGGTGTACTTGTAAAGTAGTAAACGGAAACTGCCAATTGGCTTGCAAGGCTTTTACCTTAGGCATTCCAACTTGCTCGGGTTTATAAAGCAATTGTCGGTGCAGATTGCTGGCACTCACTACATCATTATCAATAACGCTAAGCTGCCCTATACCCGAACCTCCTAAATAAGTCAAAAGCGGGCATGCTAAGCCGCCGGCACCTATTACCAATACTTTTGCTTGTTGCAACAGGGCTTGCTGCTCAAGGCTAAAATCAGGTAGTAATACCGGACGAGAAAAATAAACTTTAGCTGATAAATCACTCATAACTTGCTTTCTGCAGGCAAATTTGCAAACTATTCTGCTGCAATTTCAACTTTTAGTAAAATTTCAAAACCAATTGCCCGTTTTAAGAGTATAGCGGAGTGAAGTCAGGTTCAAAATTGATCGATAAAGTGCCGTTTAAGGAATACTAATTTTGCAAATTGCATTTTTTGCTATAACTTACATCAGAGAAACGAAGCCTATGCAAGAAAAATTTAATCCGAATGAAGAGTTTGAAAATGAGCTGAAAGTAGCTTTGGATAGATATGAGGACATGATCAGAAGAGGTAAAAAGTATTTTTTTGATCACGATATATTTGTTCAAATTATAGATCATTTCGACGAACGCGACGACATGAATAAGGCCTTAGAAGCAGCCGATTATGCCATCGAACAATACCCTTTTTCAGCCGAATTGTTGTTAAAAAAAGCACAATTACTAACTGATTTAGAAAAGTACCAAGCCGCCCTTAAAATATTAGAAAAAGCCACGGGTTTAGCTCCCGGCGATGCCAATGTGTTGTTGATGAAAAGCGATATTTTAATGTTGCAAAACAAATTTCAACAAGCCGTTGATTTATTAAAAGACGGATTAGACCATGTAAATGAAGAAAAAGACATTTTCTACCTGGAAATTGCCGATGTTTATTTTGAATGGAACCACATGGACGAAGCTTTTTTAAATGTCAAAAAAGCCTTAGAACTCAATCCGGATAATGAATACGCACTCAATCGAATTTGGTATTTGGTAGAAGTGACCGGTCGTTTTGAAGAAAGTGTTGAATTGCACAACGCCATTTTAGAAGAACATCCGTTTTGTTACAGTGCATGGACCAATTTAGCCCAAGCTTATTCCGGTTTAGAATTGTATGAAAAAGCCTTGGAATGCTGCGAATATGCTATTGTTATTAACGAAAACCTGGATACTGCACATCGCGATGCCGGCGAAATATTAATCCTGATGAATCGCTACCGTGAAGCATTGGAATATTTCAGCAAAGTGCAAGCGCTTAATTTACCGGATGCCTACTTGTATTTCAGCATCGGATATTGCTATGAAAAATTAAAGGAATATACCACGGCACGTAATTTTTACTTGCGTAGTACCCAAATCAATAAAAACTTTGCAGAAGGTTATTTTCAAGTAGCCGAAATCTATTCTAAGTTAAACGAATGGGTAAAAGCAATTCCCTATTACCGCACAGCCGTTAAATTAAACGACAACTATTTACCGTACTTTACCAAATACGCCAAAGCCTTATTAAAAGGTGATCAAGCTAAGGAAGCTTTGAAAGTATACCAGCAATTATTGGATCATAATCCACGCAAAAAAAATTGGTGGTTGGGGGTAATTGCCGCTTTCTTGCAATTGGGTAAAGAACAAGATGCCGAAATAGCTTGTCGCCATGCCTTTAGCTACTTAGGCGATGCCATTGAATTGCAATACGTGAATGTATTGTTGTTGTACATGCAAGGCAAAATACAAGAGTCCAAAATTATATTCGAAAACTTGTTGGACATCAACTTCAGTAAACATAAAATCATGTTT
>JAHEYX010000283.1 GCA_023251415.1 Chitinophagales bacterium | reverse complement strand
AGGAATTTATCCCTGGCAAGTTGCTCCTCAGCAGAGCTTGCTTCCGTTTCAATTCCATGATGCAAAATTCAAAACATCAAACTATATTTACAACCTGCTAAAATTTACGGCCACATTCCGATGTTTGGGCCTAGTGATGGGTAAATCTGCCACATGGCGTTTGCTTGTGGCAGATTTAAAAGATGGGTGTGTTTCGATCAACTTACTGGAATTGAAGGAATGTTACTTGCAGACTATCAAAAACTTTTTGATTATTTTGGCGATATAAAATTTACAGTTTCATCAACAAAAACACATAAATAAGAATTTATGCTCAAGTCTCATTTGCAACCGATGGATGTACTTAAATTGTTAAAAAAAAGGCCCGATATGGTCTTTTATGGGGACACAAATTCATTTAAAACTTTTATTAACTTCTTTCATGGGTTTTTTCTTGGAATAGAGTGTTCAAGTAATAATAAAGATATAGAATGAAAAATTTCAGATTGATTTCAACCTAAAACAGACTTTAAGGCATCAAATATGAATTGGTTTGTGCAGTTTGAATTTATCCATAAGGATAACAATGAGAAGGAAAAAATTATTCTTTTATTGGAAACACTTGAAGAATTCTTTAACCATTAAACTTGTAAAATAAATAAACACTTGACGAGAATTCAATTATTAATTGCTCATAATTATTCTCTAGGTAAATTAGTTATTTACCATTTATAACTATAAGCCTCCTGACTATAATTATGCTGAATCAAATTTCAGATTTTGTAAGTTTAAGTAATAATTACACCTACTGTTTGAAATTTAAAGGCAATACCTGTGCTTTTTGAGAAAACTTGAGATTTCTCGCGTTCTCTCAAGAAAAAACGTAAATTCTCGAGAAAATACATTACTTTATTTTTGGCATAGGGCAATAAATGCACCATATTGAATAAAGAGGCATCCTTTAATTAAATCGTGTATAAATTAATAAGTAGTATAAGTATACTATTAAAATAACCTCTACTTGATTGTATAAATGTACTATTAAAATTAGGATTCTGAAACTGTAATAATTTTTTGCTAATTTATATTTAGTAGATAAACATAGATTCCTCAAAAGTGAAACTTCAGCTAACAATAATAAAGTAATAATTATCTTTTCGTTAAGACAGTAAATGTACTTCTACTCCAATTTCGTTAATTATTCTTTTTTGATTTTTAAACCGAGTAACTAGCGCAAATCCATTATAAAACGGTTCAACTGCAAGATATCTTTGCTTGTATATTTCATTTCCACTCTTGTCGATATGAAACCAACCTCCATTATCCATTGCTGTTGCAAAATTCTTGTGAAATATCCCAAGATCTAAAAACGATTTGTCGTTCAGAAATTTTCCATCGCTGTCAATATGCCGATAAAAACCGTCTGATGACTTAACACAAGCATAGCCATCTTTGTAATCCCCACAATAAATAAAATTAGGGTCGTACAGTCTCTTTCCATCTAAGTCGATATGAAAGTAGTTGTTTTCATTATCGCGTATTGCACATTTGTTTTCTTGATAATTACCGGTCCAACTATAGTTTTCATTGTATGCCCTTTCGCCTTTTTCTGTTAAATGAAACCAACTCGTTGCCTTCATAACAGCAGCTCGGTTGCAGTAAAAACCAAAAGTACGGCTGTACCTTTCTTTGTAAAGTTCATTGCCTTCACTATCGATATGATACGAACCACTCATATCTTTTACAGGAGCTAAACCCGGCGAATGGAATTTTAATATTTCGATAAAACGTTTTCCAAAAACCTGTTTACCCTCAAGTGTAAAGTAGGTGTTGTCTTCTGATACTTTTATGTTTTGCCAATTCATTCGCTTACTAATTTATGTTTAAGTTTTACAATTTGATTTGCTGTCAAGCCACACGCTATCAAGTACGGTTCTATTCCTCCTTTCTCATTGATTATATCCAAAACTAAATTTAATCTACTTAATTTAACATCTACTTCACTGGCAAGATAGTCGGCATAAATTAATTCTATTGGTGCTTCGGTAAGTAAATGAAGCATTGAAATAAAGATACCTGTTCTGTCTTTTCCGGCAAAACAATGAATTGCTACCGACCCATTGTTCTCATTTAGTATTGCTTCCATAGCTGCTTTAATTTTATCATTGCATCCCAATGCAAAAAAGCGGTATGCTATTTCCTCATTCGTTCCTTGATGATGCTTTTGTTTGAACCATTCCGGTTGGTTCCAAGGGTCAAGTTGTGCCTTGACATAATTGAACTTTTTAAGCGTTTGTTCATGATAGGGTAATTCTTCAATTTCCTTATCTGCTCTTAAATCGATAACTGTTCGAATTTGCTTTTGTTGTAGCAATTCATCAAATTGGTTATTCTCCTGAAATATGGTCATTGTTGCTGTTCTAAATATTCTACCACTTTTAATTTTAGGATTATGTGTGCTTATATCTCTGAAGTTCCACAGAAAGTCACGATTATAAAGCCATTCACAAAAGCTTTTAACTTCTTCTAACTTTTCTCTACTAATTAGTGTTTCAATAGCCGCATAAAAGAAATCCAAAAGTTTCCGCTTCTGCTGATTTGCTTCAGGCAAGAATAATGTTCCCTTAAGATTGTAGAATGTCGGTTGCTCTTCTTTTGTTAGGGTATTTGCTATAAAGTACTTAGGTAAAAAGTTGAATTTTGCATTCCCCTTTGAAAGTTGGTTTAATTGTATTGCGACATGCAACGCAATGTTATAGAAAAAATAGAATTGATAACCATCACTTCTACGATGCATTCCTGAACAGCTTTCAAATTCATAAATAAATTTATCAATTAAGTTGGCTATTTGCTTTTCCTTTTGTTGATCAGTTTTTAAGCGCTTGTTATTCTTAAGTAATTCAATCAAATAGGAGTCAATATTATAATTCGATGCGGAGCGCTCGTATAATATTGTTAGCTTATGGTCTGTTATTTCAGAGCCTAAATAGTGAATGTCAATATCAGAAAGCTTAGTGCAAATGGCAAATTCGATTTTGGGTTGTGATTTAAAATAGACAACAAGTTTATTTCGCAATAGTACTTCTTGAATGGATTGAATTTCTTTTTCAAATAACTTAAGTAAGTGTTTTTTCAGCAAACCCAAGTCAAAGTCATTATTAACTAGTAATTGAATGTCAATGTCAGAATTAGGTGTCCCTTGGTTTCTACCAAAAGAGCCGTATAATAATGCTATGTCAATACCGGTAATCGCAGGAAGAACGTCCTTAAGTTGATTAATTTTTAAATGCTGTATCATTTGTTTAATTGTTATGTTATGGTTTGCGCATATTGCAAGTTTTACAAAGCGGTATTGATTTGTAATTTTTTACTAATGCTTTATAGTTTTCGCTGTTTAATACTTCTTGGATACTTGTATTTGCAATATTTCCAAAATCACCTAATGATTTACGAAGGTTATCCGGCGCACAACAAGGCGATATTTTACCGGTGGCAGAAATCCAAAGCTCATAAGTTAGAAATGGACAATCATAATTTTCTGGTACTTCTATTGGTTCGTTTACATTTAGAGGTATTATGTTTTCTAAAAGCACTTGCTCTCCATTTGGCTTTCTAAAATCTTGTTGCGCTTTATAAGCTTGCTCAACGTAATGGTTCCATTGATTAACGCTTTCCGGAGTTGCCTTCAATGAAAGGTTTTTGATTTCATTAAAGTGAGCCCAAAGTTGATGACCTTTCACACGATCAACACCTAATGAAGCAGCTAGCTTTATGATGTCAGCTAATTCGTGCATATTATTTTGCATATAGGTTAACTGAAACGTAACACGACAGAAGTATCCTGTATTTGCAAAATGCTCATCCCGGTATTTTATAAATGTTCTTACGTTATCAATTGCCTTTTCAAAGTCAATCCCTTGCATTATTTTTTCCGCCGTTTCTTTGGTTGCTCCATTCCAACTTATTTTTACATCAGTAGTAGTTGGAATGATTAGTTTAGACCATTCTTCAACTGACTTCTTTGGAAAGGTTCCGTTTGTGGTGAGATTTATTTTAATGTTTTTTTGTGCAGCATATAGAAAGATTTTATCAAAGGATTTATAAAGCAATGGCTCTCCCATTGTTGAAGGAATAATTTCTTTTACCCCTAGCTTTTCTGCTTCCTTAAAAATAGCTTCAATCGTTTCAATGTCCATTCGTCTACGCTTTACTCCGGTTTCTTTATACAATGTTGGAATAAAATCACTGTACGGACTATGTTCTTCACACATAATACATTTAAGGTTACAATCTTCGGGATTGGTGTCAATGGTAATACGCCATAATGTTTTTGAAGGCAGGAAACGATTATAGAGTAGTTCAAGTTCTTTGCAATGATCTTGTATACTTGGAACA
>JAHEYX010000282.1 GCA_023251415.1 Chitinophagales bacterium | reverse complement strand
TAGATCAAACACAAATTGCCTTATTACAGGCTTTTTGCACAAAAGAGGAATTTAATTCCAATCAATGCTTAGCACAAAAAATTAAAGCATTGCCTTTAGCGATTGAAGGCTTAGCGAGTGCCGAAGAAGCTATTTCTACAGTTGGAGGAATTGCTTTGCAGGAAGTTGCTGCATCATTTGAACTAAAAAAACTACCTCAGCATTATGCAATTGGTGAAATGTTAGATTGGGATGCACCAACCGGTGGTTACCTGCTGCAAGCCGCTTTTAGCATGGGTGTTTATGTTGCGGATTGTTTGAATAAAGAAGCAAAGCTTTAAGCCTGCACCAATCGAATGCCGTCTTTCTCTAAACTAATGCGTTTGGCTTTGTATAAACTACCGAGCGTCATTTTAAATGTCTTTTTACTCATGCCAAAAACTTTATAAATTTCTGTCGGGTCACTTTTGTCGTGGTAGGGTAAAAAACCTGCATTGGCTTCTAACAGGTTTAGAATTTTAGTTGATTCTTCACTCACTTTATTTTCATAACCCATTTTTCCTAATGCCACATCAATTCGATTATCCGGATAAATTTTCTTAATAAAACCGATGAGTCGATTTCCTTCTTCTACCGGTTTAAAAATTTCATTGTGGTATAAAAGTCCGGTATGTGTATTATTGATGATCACTTGATAACCCAAATCGGTATTGCGGTAGATAACCAATTCGGCTTCTTCTTTTTCCTTTACCGTGAGTGTTTCGTTGCTTAAAAAAGGTTTTATTTTTTGTGTTGCGGTTAATCGCCCTGTACGCTCATCAATATATATTCTAACCAAATATTCGTTATCCGGTAACATGCGCTTAGTCATATTCGCCAAGGGAACAAAAATATCTTTCATGATTCCATTATCCAGAAATGCTCCGTATTCGGTAACGGTCATCACTTTTAAACTTACAATATCACCAACAACTCCATAAGGACCTTCTGTCGTTGCAATCAATCGGCTTTCGTTATCGTGATAAACAAAAACGCGAATTTTGTCACCCACTTTCATTTCCAGATTCATAAAGCGATTCGGTAACAAAATACCGCGATCACCATCATCCAGATAAGCACCTTGCTCAACAATACGCAATAATTCCAATTCCTGAAATTCACCAACTTTTACCATAACTAAGCAGTAGATTTTAAACAAAGGTACGAATACTTCACAGTGCTTGTACTATCCCCTACCGTTGTATCACCGAAATGTGTAAAATAAAAAGGGCTTGTATCAGTTGATACAAGCCCTTTTAGGAGTGCGAACTTGTTTTATACCACTACTGCGCCTTCTTCTTCTTTCAAACGCATAATTTGATCAAGCGCATCCGGCACTACATCACTGCAAATGGTTATAAACGAGCCTTTTGGCGCGCTCTTAATAACATAATCAATGGCTTCTGTTTCTAATTTAATAACCGTAACTTTTTTATTCGGATCAACGGAGCTGATACCATGTAAAATTAAATCGATGATTTCTTGTTCGCTGCGACCACGTAAATTACGATCTTGGCGAATAATAATTTCATCGAAAACTTTAGCTGCTTCTGCTCCTAATGATACGGTATCTTCATCGCGACGGTCACCAACACCCGCTACAACGCCAATACGTTTAGTTGCTTCAACCTGCTTTACAAATTTGCCTATAGCCATTATGCCGTGTGTATTGTGGGCATAATCGACCATCACTGTAAAGTTCTTGAAATGGAACATATTCATACGTCCCGGAGTTTGAGCCGGCGAAGGAACAAATGTTTCTAAGGCTTGTTTCACATCTTCTAATTTAAAGTTGCTGATGTGTGAAGCTAAAATTACCGGTAACACATTGGCGATATTGAACTCCGCTTTTCCACCAAATGTTATTGGAATATTTGAAGCACGATCAACGCGTATTTTCCATGTGCCTTTCATGATGGTAACATAGCCGTT
This sequence comes from Chitinophagales bacterium, assembly GCA_023251415.1. GTDB lineage: Bacteria > Bacteroidota > Bacteroidia > Chitinophagales > CAIODY01 > JAHEYX01. The sequence goes on along the minus strand of JAHEYX010000282.1, from coordinate 2,426 downwards.
TTCTAAAACAGCAGCTAAGCCGCCTTCTGCACAATGCTTTTTAATACGCGGATTATTTTCATTAAGCGAGAACAACCCGATTTTACATTCTAAGCCTTCACGCATTGCATAAACCAAATCATCGTCGGCATTGAGAATTGCATAGCCGTTTGGCAATACACTTTCAGCAGTTACCGATTTAACACGGGCCAATTGTTCAAGGGTATCAATACCTTGTAAACCCAAATGATCAGCCGCCACATTGGTTATAATAGCGATATCACAGTTATGGAATCCTAAGCCGGCGCGTAATATTCCACCACGTGCGCATTCTAAAACGGCAAAATCAACGGTAGGGTCTTTTAATACAAACTCTGCACTCATAGGACCGGTGCAATCACCACGCATCATCAACTGATTTTGGATATAAACACCATCAGTAGTAGTGTAGCCTACTTTATAGCCCATCTGCTTGCAAATATGAGCCATCATGCGTGTAGTAGTTGTTTTACCATTCGTTCCTGTAACGGCAATGATTGGAATACGTGCACTACTTCCCGGAGGATAAAGCATATCGATTACTGGCTCCGCAACATTTCGAGGTAAACCTTCGGTTGGTTCCAAGTGCATACGGAATCCGGGAGCAGCATTTACTTCAAGAATAGCACCTTTGTTTTCCGCAAGAGGAGTACTTAAATCTTCAGCCATAATATCAATACCACAAATATCCAAGCCTATAATCCGTGCTATACGTTCACACATAAAAATATTGCTTGGATGAACAAGATCAGTAACATCGGTAGCGGTACCGCCGGTTGAAATATTAGCAGTTGGTTTCAACCACAGTTCTTCACCTTTAGGTAATACAGATTCTAATGTCAGGTTTTTATCAACAAGAATTTTTTCTGTAAACGAATCCACTTTAATCATCGTTAGAACCTTTTCATGACCATAACCACGACGAGGATCGCTGTTTACAAGATCGATCAATTGTTGAATGGTAGAAACGCCATCGCCTGTAACAGCAGCAGGAGTGCGACGTGCAGCGCAAACGAATTTATAATTGATTACCAGTATACGATGATCATAACCGGTAATAAAACGCTCAACAATAACCTTGCGCGAATATTTCTTAGCAGCCATAAACCCTTCCAAAGCTTCTTCCCAATTTTTAAGATTTGTGGTAGCTCCTTTACCGTGGTTGCCATCAATAGGTTTCGTAACAATTGGATAACCAATGCGATCAATAGCATTTTGTAAATCTTCTTCATCCACACAAATTCGTCCTTTTGGAACCGGTATTTCAGCTGCATCCAACAGGTTTTTAGTATCTTCTTTATCACAAGCAATTTCTACTGCGATAGAAGAAGTTGTGCTGGCAATTGTAGCTTGAATACGCTTTTGATTTACCCCATAGCCCAATTGAACCAATGAGCTTTTATTTAAACGGATATATGGTATTTTACGTTTTATCGCTTCCTCAACCAGCGAGCCGGTTGATGGCCCGAGGCGTTCATCTTCACGCAATTCTTTCATTTGTTGAATATCTTCTTGCATATCGTATTCAACGCCGTCTACTAAAGCTTGAGCAATACGTACAGCGGCTTTAGCTGCATAAATACCGGCACTTTCTTCAAAATAGCTGAACACTACATGATATACACCCGGTGTACTGGTTTCACGTGTTCGACCAAAACCTACATCCATACCGGCTAGTGTTTGTATTTCAAGCGCAATGTGTTCTACCACATGCCCCATCCAAGTACCTTCTTTTACCCGCATAAAAAAACCACCATCGCAACCCTCACTGCAACGATGCGTGTATAAACTGGGCAATAATTTTTCCAGACGTTCTAAAAATCCCGGTATTTTATCTGTTGGTCGTTGTTCCATTTCTTGCAAATCCAAACGCATAACGATGAGCTTGTGGCGGCGAACAGACCAATAATTCGGGCCTTTCATCACTTTAATATCAATAATCTTCATAAGAAAAAAGAGTTTTCGGGGGTTATAAAATGTGCAACCAATATAGCTATTATTTTAAATTGAGGTAATGTAAATTGATAAAAATCAAAATAATTTCAATTTTACATAACTAAGGCAATGGTGGCTATACTAATTTTGACACCTTCAGCGGCTAGTAAAGCTTGTCCGCAAGCATCTAAAGTGGCGCCAGTGGTTAAAACATCATCGACCAATAAAATATGTTTATTGGTTAATTCATTTTCATTTTTCAAATAGAAATCGTTGGCAACATTCTGCCAGCGTTGTAAGCGTTTCTTGCGTGTTTGCGATTCTTTATTGGTGTACCGATGCAAATGCACTGCACTATAACTCTTTTGCAAACCAATGGACAAACCGATTGCAAATTGCTCGCTTTGATTATAACCACGCTTTTTTAATTTTTCGGGATGCAGTGGTACAGGAATTATTAAATCAACCGTACG
>JAHEYX010000281.1 GCA_023251415.1 Chitinophagales bacterium | reverse complement strand
CAAACTGTCTAAACTTGCTTTTGTACAAGTTGCATAGCCTTGTAACATCACGGCGTGAATGGATTCGAACCCTAAACCGTTAAGCTGTTCGTGTAAAAAGGTAATGTCGCTGTAACCTACTAACCATTTGGGGTTTTGTTTAAATAAGGTAAAATCTAAGCGATCAATAATGCGTATCACTCCATAAGCTCCTTTCGTAAAAAAGATAGCCTTTATTTTTGGATCATTTAAAAAGTGTTGTAAGTCGCTTGCACGTTGTTCGTCGGTGCCGGCAAAGAAATGATCTTGTGCATACACATGCGCACCCAATACCACTTCCAATCCCCAAGCTGATAATTGTTGAAGCCCGATTTGCAATTCTTCGGCAGTAGTTAGTTTGGCCGGACTTACCACCCCTACTTTATCTCCGGCTTTTAAATATGGAATTTTACTCATGCTAAAATTTGATTTAAATGGTGCTGCAAGTGTGCAACATAATCAATTAATTGATCTTCTAAAGTAATTGGTTTATTTGGCGCTAAGCAAAAATTAGTGCTTAAGGCTTCTTTACTCAACTGTTGCATTAAAAAATAAAGGTGTAAATTATAGCTGTTCCAAAAGTGGATGAGTTGCGGAATAGCATAGGTGGTGTAGTGGTTTAGTTTGTTCCAAACTACTTGATCGTATACAATAACCGGATTCGTCTCAATTTGCGCTCGAATAATACGGTGGTGATTATTAGTAGCACTATCTATCAAGTGACCTAAAATTTGCAATTTAGTCCATTTACCCGGATCAAGACTTTTCTTCCATTCATGTTCCGGAAGCTGCTCAAGCGCTTGAGGAATGTGCTTTAAAAGGGCTTCAAATTGAAGAAGTGCGCTTTGGTAATTTTCCATTTTTTCGAAACAATTAATAGTAATGCGAGTAAACAAATGACCTTAGCTTACAAAACTACAATTTTTTAGTTCCCCGATTAATTTATACCATCACCCAAAGCGGGGTAAACGCACTTCGTTAAGGCCTTTAATTTTACAGTTATTAAAATTTGAACAAGTAAACTATGAAAATGTATTATTCTTTTGTCGCAATAGCGGTACTCCTACTGTTAAGTGTTGAAGCGCAATCGCAAGCTACCGGTCAATTGAAAGGTTCGGTATCGAGTACCCGTCAGCAACCGCTGGAAGGTGCTTTGGTAGCGTTATACCGTGTAACAGACACCGTTTTTGTTAAGTCAGTACTGAGCGAAGCAGATGGTAAATTTGAATTGAATAATTTAACGGCTACTGCTTATCGCATTAAGATTGCAGCTTTGGGTTATCTGGATACTACGATAGAGGTGCAAGCAACAACTCCATCATTGGAATTACCTAAAATTCAACTGCGCAAACGTTCAGAAACTGAATTAAAAGCGGTTCAGGTGATTGCTCAAACCCCATTTGCCGTTAAAAAGATTGATCGCATTGTGGTTAATCCGGATGCTTTAATTGGCAACGCCGGAAGTACTGCCATGGAGGTGTTGGAGAAATCGCCGGGGGTGCAAGTTGATTTGAATGGTGTAATTAGTTTACGCGGTAAGCAAGGCGTATTGGTTTATATTGATGATAAACCCACTTATTTATCGGAAGCTGATTTAAGTAATTATCTAAAAGCTATACCGGCATCTTCTATTGCCAGTATAGAATTGATGACTAATCCTCCGGCAAAATACGATGCAGCCGGTAATGCCGGTGTTATTGTGATACGATTGAAAAAATTGAAAGCGAAAGGTTGGAACGGCAGTCTAAGTGGCAGCTACGGGCAAGGCTTTTATCCGCGAACCAATTGGGGATTGAATTTTAATTACCGTATCAATAAATTTAACTTCTTTTCGAATTTCGGTTATATGGTTAATAACAGCTATCAAGACTTAACCATTAAACGTAATTATTTTACGAGCAACGGACAATTGAGCAGCTCGTTTAATCAACAAACTTTTATCAAGAATTTTCTTACTAATGGCAGTGGACGAATTGGATTAGATTATTACCATTCGAAACGAACAACTTTTGGGATGATTTTAAGTGGCTTTGATAATATCAAAACAGGACCATCGGTTAATGAAGCCTATTCGCGCGATCCGAATGGGATGCAGTTGGCTCGTGTAGAAGCCGTAGGGCCTAACAAACGGGTATTTATTAATGGTTCAGTTAATCTAAATGCCAATGTAAAATTAGATACACTCGGCAGTGAATTGGCCTTAAATGCCGATTATGCAGTTTATAACTCAGCAATGAAACAAGCCTTGATTAGTCGCAATTATGATGCGTTAAATAATTTCAGTTCGGGTTCTACTTTAATTAGCACTTTACCCGCACAGCTCACTATTCAATCAGCGCAAGCCGATTATACCCATCCTTGGAAGAAAGGTGGTCGATTAGAAGCGGGCTTAAAATCCAGTCGTGTACAAACATCAAATACTGCCAATTTCTTTGACCAGGTAAATGATAAATTAACCGTGAATACGCTATTTAGCAATCAATTTAATTATCAAGAACAAATCAATGCAGCTTATTTGAACTACAATTTCGAACACAAGAAATGGTCCTTGCAAACGGGTTTGCGTGTAGAACAGACTGCTATACTGGGGCATCAATTGGGTAACAGTGCGCATGCCGATTCTACCTTTAAACGTAGTTACACCAACGCTTTCCCAACATTCTATTGGTCGTATCAATTGGATTCATTAGGTAATCATTTGATTGGAATATCGTATGGACGACGTATCGAACGACCTAATTACGAAGACATGAACCCCTTTACTTATCCTTTAGATCGTTTTACTTTATATGCAGGTAATCCTTTTTTGCGACCAACTTTTGCTAACGTTTTAGAATTAACTTATACCTACAAAAACGCCATTACTTTTGCTTTATCTTACAGTCACAATAAAGATTTGGTGAGTGAAACCATCGAACAAAACAATGCCATTTTTTATAGTCGTCCGGGTAATATCGGACAACACAGCGGTATTGGTTTTTCGGTGAATGGAAGTATACCGATCAAGAAATGGTGGACTTTGCAATTGTATACCGAACTTACCTATAATAAGTACCAGGCGAGCTTGTATCAACAACAATTGATTAATAAAGGACCTTATTGGTATATCGGTCCGGTATCGCAATTTCAGTTGCCTAAAAGTTGGAGCTTAGAAGTAGCCGGCATGTATCAAACCAAAGTGCCGTACAGCCAATTTATTTTGATTTCGAATTGGAATGTCAGAGCCGGAGTGGCTAAACGTTTTTGGAAAAACAAGGCCGCACTGAAATTGAATGTAGGCGATATTTTTTACAGCAATCAACCCGGAGGAACTATCATTGGTATCAATCAATCAACTGCTTCGTGGCACAGTTACTTGGATTCGCGTGTGGTAACGCTCGCTTTCAGCTACCGGTTTACCAACGGACAAACCTTAGCCGTGCGTGAATCTAAGGCCTCTACCGACGAAAAGAATCGGGTGAAATAAGTTATGTCCTTAAATTAATGCAGGCTTTTGATAGCAAAACTGCCAGTATAACAGTTAAAATTTAGCTAAACAGTCAAACTGTCTTTAAGTATTAAATAAAAACGACATATTGACTTAAAAAATGCGTTGGAACAGAATATGCAAAGAGGGAAATATCAATAATTAAAAAACAAAAAAAACAAATTGATATGAAAAACTTAATTTATCGTCCAGCAGCATTCAACAATGCACCTTCCGTTTTTGATTCATTCTTTAACAACATGATTAACAGTGATGGTTTTTTTGCCAATGATGCCCGTCATTCGAGTCCGTTAGTTAATATTAAAGAAACCGAAAATGGGTATCACATTGAATTGGCAGCACCGGGTTTAGCGAAAGAAGATTTCAAAATTTCTTTTGAAAACAACTTGTTGACCATTTCAGCCAAGAAAGAAAACAAAGTAGAAGAAACTACTGAAAAGTACACCCGTCGTGAGTTTGGGTTCAGTTCTTTCAGTCGTTCATTCACGCTTCCTAAAACAATTGATGCCGATCAAATTAAAGCCACTTATGAAAACGGGGTATTAAAAGTTGAATTGGTACACTTACCTGAAGCTAAAAAAGAAGCCAAAGCCATTGCTATTTCATAATAGCAGTTTTGAATAGTTGAGAATAAAAAATGCCGCTTACTGCGGCATTTTTTATTTATAGTAAATTTAGCATTGCTTAATGTTTAAAATCGGCAATGGGTTCGTGTTTGTGGCGGAATAAGACTGCAAATAAAAGAGCCACCACCAAAGAATAACCTGCAAAGCAGAACCAGATGCCGCTCCAATCTTTCGTTCCATCAGCAGCAGTAAAATAATTACTGATTAATAAACCGCTTAAGCTACTGCCCAATACCGCACCAATCCCGTTTACC
>JAHEYX010000280.1 GCA_023251415.1 Chitinophagales bacterium | reverse complement strand
GGATTCGTGGTTAAGAAAGGGGTATTCAGTGGTAAAGCCTTTGCGCATGTTGCCGTAAACTCAGCCATTAAAGTGGTTGCTATTACACCTAATTCTTATAAAATTACTACAGGCGAAGGAAGCGCTGAAGTTGAAGCTTTAACGCTTACTATTCCTGATAATCAATTCAGCGTTAAGGTTAAAGAAGAAATTCGTGCTACCGGAAAAATACCATTAACCGAAGCAGAATTAGTAGTAAGTGCCGGACGTGGTTTAAAAGGTCCTGAAAATTGGGGTATGATTGAAGAAATGGCCACTATACTTGGTGCTGCCACTGCATGTAGCCGTGCAGTTGCTGATGTACATTGGCGTCCGCATGAAGAACATGTTGGTCAAACCGGATTAACTATTCGTCCGAATTTATATGTAGCAGTTGGAATAAGCGGTGCTATTCAACATTTAGCCGGTGTTAACCAAAGTAAAACCATTGTTGTAATCAATACCGATAAAGAAGCTCCTTTCTTTAAAGCGGCTGATTATGGTATTATTGGCGATGCTTTTGAAGTGGTTCCGAAATTAAACGAAGCACTAAAGAAATTTAAAAGTGCGCATCATTAATCACTTTCATTTGTAACTTACTGCTCCCCATTGCTTGATATTAAATTTTTATTCTCTTGGAAAAAATAGCACTTGAAATAATTGCACTTTCACAAAATGTGTCACAAACACACAGTTATGCCATAGTGCTTGGTGAAGTTGGTGGTGCTCGTCGTCTTCCTATTGTTATTGGTGGTTTCGAGGCACAAGCAATTGCAGTTGCACTGGAGAAAATGACTCCCAGTCGCCCCTTAACGCACGACTTGATGAAGAACATTTTCGGAAGTTTTGATATTGAATTGGATGAAGTTCTGATTTACAATTTGCAAGAAGGGGTGTTTTTTGCCAAACTAATGTGCCGCCGTAATGGACAAGCTGCTGAAATAGATTCACGTACTTCTGATGCCATTGCCTTAGCTGTTCGTTTTGGCTGTCCGATTTACAGTTACGAGTTCATTTTAGATCAAGCCGGTATAGTTATGGAAGAACAAGCCTCTCCTGCTCCGGATATCGATAAAAAGCCAAGTTCAAAACCTAAAGCTTCTCGTAAAGAAGATTTAACTGCCTTGAGTGTTGATGAGTTAAATGAAAAATTACAGCATTATCTGGATAACGAAGAATACGAAAAAGCAGCAGCCGTGCGTGACGAATTGCAAAAGCGTAATCCTTCCTAGTAGCTATTAACGAAATTTATATTAGTACCTCTTCAAATTATAAAACACTAATACATGATAAAAATCATATCGATTAGTGTGCTGCTCATCGGGTTGTTGGGTGTTTCACTCAGTGCCTTTTCAAAATCGTTGATGGTGGAAGATAGCATACAGTTTGTTCACCACGATTCTACCGTACTATCCTTTATTAGTGATACACAGGCTCCATTATTCTTTGAAAAACTCCTATTAAAAACCAATCACAACAAGGAAGCCACCGAACAATTATTAACTGCTGTTTTACAACAAAAGCCGCGTTATTTATTCTTTCTTGGTGATATCATCAATATTGGATCAAATGCCCATCGTTGGCGTAAAATGCAAGGTTGGATAAGTTTATTAAACCTGCAACAAATTGGAACACGAGCATTGATTGGTAATCACGAGTATTTATGGCGGAAAAAAGCCGGTATACGCAATTTGAAAAAGCACTTCCCTACAGCTAGCAGCATTGGTGAAGTATGCATAATTGATTCTGTTGCTGTAGTGCTATTGAACTCCAATTTTAAACAATTGAGTAAACAAGCAATTAAAGCGCAAGACGAGTGGTACAGCCGCACATTAAAGGAATTACAAGCCTCATCGTCGATTCGGGCCATCATAGTTGCTTGCCATCATTCGCCATTTAGTAATAGCAAAATAGTAGGCTCCTCCGCTGCTGTACAACAACATTTTTTAACCCCATTTTATGCAACTAGTAAATGTTGTTTATTTGTGTCGGGGCATGCACATGATTTTGAATATTTCGAATCACAACAAAAGTTGTTTTTAGTAATTGGCGGAGGTGGTGGACCACATCATCCACTAGCTATTAAAGCAGATTCGCCAATTGAGCTTGCGCCTAATTACAATCCTTTATTTCATTACTTGCGTTTGGTTTACCACAATGGAAGACTACGAATTCAGTCGTATTATTGAGATCAAACCACTAAGCAAGTAGTAAACGGTTGGCAAAAAGAAATCATGCTTAAACCGTAGTACGCTACTTTAGTATCTTTATCAAACTTTTTAAAAAGCGAAAAACAATTTTGTTTCAACAATGAAATTGCTAATTTTATGAAATAATTAATTGGCAAAAAGCCAAAAAAGAAACAAAAAAATTTTTTTTGATAATCAAGGGAATACTATACATTTGCATTTCACCAATATAAAATTCATTAATTAAAAAACTTAAAACAGTGGAGAACAACAACGGATATGACAAAAAGATGAGTGACAGTGTTTACTCGAATAAGTTTAGAGCCGGTAAACGCCGTACTTATTTTTTCGATGTACGTGCTACACGCGGCAATGATTATTACATCACATTAACTGAAAGTACTAAACGTCAAGATGGAGATGGTTATGATCGTCATAAAATTTTCCTTTATAAAGAAGATTTTAATGAATTTTTGGCCATGTTAACCCAAACTGTTGATCACGTTAAAACCGAATTAATGCCACAATACGATTATGATGAATTTGCTCGTCGTCGTGAAGAAGCACAAAAAGAATGGGAATTGAAAAAAGCTGCTGAAGCAAACGGTACACCAATGCCGGATTCGAGCAGTCATTCAGCTCCTGCTGATGATCATAGTGATGTTGATAAATGGTAAGCCTCATTGAACTTATTTTAAAAGGGAAGCACTTATTGTTTCCCTTTTTTTATGCCCCTACTTAGCCTACAATGCTTCCAAATAATCATACTATGCCCAGCACTAATTTTGATCAGCAAGTCTTCGAACAAATTGATTTTACAACTGCCCCCTTTGTACCCGGCATTTATGAAGATTGTACGTTTAAGCATTGCAACTTATCAGGGGTTGATTTAAGCCATACAAAATTTTACTCCTGTAGCTTCGATACTTGCAATTTGAGTTTATGTAAAGTAAACCATACTGTCTTTAATGAAATAACTTTTAAGCATACTAAATTACTTGGTCTACGTTTCGATAGCTGCAATGAATTCGGATTAGTATTGAACTTTGAAAACTGCATTATTGATCATGCCTCCTTCCACGCTTGTAAAATTCCGAAAACCTTATTTAAGCAATGCCAGTTGCATGGAACCGACTTTACGGAAACCGATTTAAGTGGGGTGCAATTTGAGCGTTGCGACTTATTAGATGCTGTTTTTAGCCATTCCAAACTGGAAAAAGCAGATTTTAGAACTGCTTTTAATTATCAAATTAATCCTACAATTAATAATCTTAAAAAAGCTAAATTTGCCTTATCAGGGATAAGCGGTTTACTAACTTACCTTGACATTACTATTGATTTAACCCATTGAGCATGACGTATAAATTATTAATCCCGGTGGCCTTTATTTTAGTTTGGTTAGGTTTTGTATTTTATATCGCCTATACTAAACGTAGTTTGAAAGGCTATTTAGCAACAGTAGTATATCCCGGCTTGTTTTTTATAGCCGTATGGGCAATCCTCTATTATATGCTTTTAAGCTAAACTATGTATGCAATAATAGATATTGAAACTACGGGAGGAAGTGCAGACAGAAGTCGAATTACTGAAATTGCCATTTTGTTGCATGATGGTACAAAGGTGGTGGATGAGTTTGTAAGTTTGATTAATCCGGAATGCAGTATACCTGCCAATATCACCCAATTAACCGGCATTAGCAATGAGATGGTACGCGATGCACCACCATTTTATGCGGTAGCCAAACAAATCATCGAACTTACTAAAGACGCCACCTTTGTTGCTCATAATGTTCGTTTCGACTATAGCTTTGTGAAAGCTGCTTTTAAAGATTTAGGATACAATTACCAGCGCAAAACACTGTGCACAGTGCGTTTAAGCAGATCAACATTTCCGGGATTAGACTCTTATAGTCTTGGCAATTTGTGCAATAGCTTAAGTATACCATTACAAAATCGACATCGGGCTATGGGCGATGCACGAGCAACCGCACTTTTGTTTGATCGGATTTTAGCCAGTGGTAAAATGCCTTTGGGTAAAGATGACGATTGGTTGAGTTTGCAAACTAAAAAAACGAATTACCCGCCCTTACTTGCAGAAAATGCGTTGCAGGCAATACTACCGGATATTACCGGCGTTTATTATTTCTTGAATTCAGCGGGTAAAATTATTTACGTTGGTAAAAGCAATGAT
>JAHEYX010000020.1:1522-17684 GCA_023251415.1 Chitinophagales bacterium | reverse complement strand
GCTGCCTAAAATGCCCATGGCAAATGCTGAAAGAAAGAGTTGTACGAGCATAACCTCTGCTTAAAAAAGGATCTTTTCTTCCCAATAATAACTCACTCCATTGCTGCTCCAATGCAAATGAACCTCGTGTAAGCCTTTATTATTAGCCGGTAAAGCAATGACAATAGAACGACCGTTTACTTTAAAGGCTTCTGTATGGTCTTTGTTTACATCAGCAGTGCAATACAACAAAACATTGCCGCTTACTTCTTTGCCTTCAAACTCTTTTGGCAATTCAATGTTCAATTGTTGATTTTGGATACTGGCTTTAACCGGCTCCGATAATTGCTTAGCTCTGAATTTTTCATTGATAATATCCTGGTGCTTGAGCTCCTGTGCATAATAGTCAGGCGTTACCAAATCAATTTTTTCATTCATAGAGCGAATAACCAAGTAGGCAATTCCGGCTACAAAAGCCAAATAGACGAATAAAATTTTATATCCCCAGTTCATAATAGTGGTGGTTTGAAAGTGAATAATTAATTATAGATTTCGGGTCCTATGAATTTGGCTTTAACCGTTTTAATGCGTTTATCGCCATTCATAACCATGATTTTAAATTCGGTTTTCCAACCGTGAATTTCACTAGGTGGAATTTTGATAAAGAACTCCATGATACCGTAGTCTTCTTTTTTTACTATCCAATTGCTGCTGCCTACCGGAATGATATCGCCTTTTACATTCACTAATTTCAAGGTAATAGGTATATCACTGTGCGTTTTATTAGCTAGTTTTAAGTTGTATAAATTGGTAAAGCTACCGTCTTTCTGCTTTTGATACGTCATGCCTGATACACGCATTAAGGTAACATCTACTTCAGGGCGACTTACAATTAATACCACCAACAAACTAAACAACAAGGTAAGTACTGCAGTGTATGCTTTAATACGCAGGTTAAATTTCAGTTTAATACCTGACGTAATCGAATTTTCGGAAGCATAACGCACCAAACCTTTCGGACGATTAACGCTTTCCATGATGTGATCACAGGCATCAATACAAGCGGTACAGTTAACACATTCCAATTGGGTACCATTACGAATATCGATACCGGTAGGGCATACGCGAACGCAAGCATGACAGTCGATACAATCACCAAGATTAGCTTGTGGTTCGTCTTTTTTAATTTTACCACGCGGTTCGCCACGTACTTTATCGTATGCTACTACTATCGAGTTTTTATCTAAAAGCACACCTTGTAAACGACCATACGGACAAACTACTAAACAAGCTTGTTCGCGGAACCACCAATACACAAAGAAGAATACACTGGTGAAAATTAATAAGGAAATGAACATTCCGATATTGTCGCCCGGATTCATGTAAGAAGCTAATACTTCATCCATGCTGATTAAATACGCAAGGAAATAATTGGCGATGATAAAGGATACAGCAAAAAATACGATGAACTTTAAAGTCCGCTTGTACAGTTTGATACCAACTAACGGCATACTTCTCAACTTTTGTTGTTGAGCGGAATCACCATCGATCCAGTATTCAATTTTTCGAAACACCATCTCCATAAAGATGGTTTGGGGGCATGCCCAGCCGCAGAAAATACGACCAAAAATAACGGTAAACAAAATAATGAACACCACGAAGGTGAGCATAGCAATACCGAATATGAAAAAATCCTGTGGCCAGAAGACCATTCCAAAGATGATGAACTTACGTCCCAATACATTTAACATGAACAAGGGCTCATCGTGAACTTTGATGAAAGGCAGTACAAAGAAGATAATCAGGTAGAGATAGCTGAAATAGCTTCTGAGGTTATACAAACGGCCTTCCGGCTTTTTAGGATGAAGATAGTGACGTTTACCATCTTTAGTTATCGTTGCAAAAGAATCTCTAAACGAACCCTCAGGATCGTGATCAATATTAGTAGTGGATTTAGAATCAGACATATATTTTATTTTTTAACAACTGCACTTGAATCAACTTTGGCAGCAGAAGAATCTGCAGCAGGAGCATCCTCATACAAATCACCTTGAGGTTCTTTGGCACCGGCCGGTTTAGTTCCTCTCAATGTTTTGATATAAGCAGCCAATTGCAATATTTCTTTAGGATTGAATTTAACTGACCAAGCTTGCATACCTTTATCAGGATAACCGTGTTTGATGGATTGATACACATCGCTCAATGAACCTTTGTGAATCCAATAATCATCGGTTAAGTTTGGACCGGCTCCACCTTCACCTAATTTACCATGGCAAGGGAAACAATTGGTAGCAAATAATTCTTTACCATTGCTCAAACCGGCTTCATCAACGGTAGGTAAATTAGCTTCATCAACTTTATCTTTATTCGTAGCATTGAAGGCATCTAATTGAGCTTGTGCTTCGGTCATTTGTGCATTGTATTCTTCCGTTGGATTTAATCCGGCATGTGATACATGGAACATATAAATGTAAACGAAAGCAACTAAGATGGTTACATAGAAACCGTATTTCCACCAAGGTGGTAAGGCATTATCCAATTCTTTGATTCCATCGTAATCGTGATCCAATAATACATCGGCTTCTTTTTCGACAGGTACCGCACGGGTGAAGATCTTTTTATCCAATTCTTGAAACCAACTAGGCATCATTGAATTAGAAGCTTCTTCTACTTTAGGCATTACCTTACGTTGTAAAGTGCGAATAACAAATGATAAATAAAGAATACCGAATACTTCAACAGCAATAGCTGCTAATAACAGGTAAACAGTTGATTCACCTAAGCCTGCAAATCCTAAAGAAGGAGCGGCAGCCGAAGCAGCAGCCGGAGCTTCTTGTGCAAAGGCACCCATACTTAAGGCACTTAAGCCAAGGAAGGCTATCCAGGCAACAGCAGTACCGCCGTTATTTTTCTTAGCTACGTATTGTTTAGACAACATGGTAATTACCTGGCCCATTCCCCACAATACAAATCCTAAAACAGCTACAATAGCCAATAAGATAAATTGTAAAAGGGTATTGCCGGCATCGGCACCATTAGAAGCAGCAGCGGCCGGAGCAGGAGCTTGTTGAGCGATTACACTGCCGCTGACTAATAAAGCCGCGAGCAGAAGTAGTATATTTTTTTTGTTACGAAGTATAGATTTTATAGACATAATAAGCCGGTTTAGTTGTTTACTATTGGTTGGTTATTTTCGAATGGCAACTGCGCTAATTCAGCTACCTGTGATTTCTTCATTTTAACTACTAAGTAGAGTAGTACCACAAAGAATAAGAAGAATATTAACAGCGATATCATTGGATAGATGTTCGCACCTTCTATGGTTTCAGCGTATTGTTTGATGAATTTAAACATGATTATTGCTGTGTTGTGTTAGAAGTATTGTTTTTTGAAATATCAGTTCCTAAACGTTGTAAGTAAGAAATCAATGCAATGATTTCGCGATCTGATTTAATTTGAATATTATCTTTTTTCAAATCCTCACTGATCATTTCAGCTTGTTTTTTCAAATCATCATTTGCAATTTTATCATAACCTGCAGGATACGGAACACCTAAGGTTTGCATGGCTCTGATTTTTGCCGGTGTAGTTGATACATCCAAGCTTTGTTCAATCATGAAGGCATACGAAGGCATAATAGAACCTTCACTCATAGAAGACGGTTCGCGTAAGTGACGGAAATGCCAACCGTTGGATTTTTTCAAGTTACCTGCACCTTCACGCGCTAAATCCGGACCGGTACGTTTACTTCCCCATTGGAATGGATGGTCATAAACAAATTCACCTGCTTTAGAATATTCACCATAACGTTCGGTTTCACTACGGAACGGACGAATCATTTGAGAGTGACAAGTATAACAACCTTCACGGATGTAAATATCTCTACCTTGTAATTCCAGTGGTGTGTATGGTTTCACACTTGCAATGGTTGGTATATTGGATTTAATCAAGAAGGTAGGAATCAATTCAATCATACCGCCTATCAAAATAACTACTAAACTTAAAACCATCATTTGAACCGGACGACGTTCAATCCAACGATGCCAGTGTTCACCTGCATGTTGATGGTATTCTTTAGGGAATGGAGCAGCTTCAGCATCTTCATTAGCTACTAAAGCACGCATGATATAGAAAGGTTTCAAGTGTACTACTGTTTCTAAGAACGAATATTTCAATTGGCCACTTTCAGTAAATTGTTTCCACATTTCACTTTGAGTGAAACCTGCCCAATACATCGGAATAGCGTAGAAAATAATACCTAATGTTCCAATCCAGAAGTGGAAACCGGCTAATTTTTTAGAATACAATTGCGTATTATAAATACGAGGCAACATCCAGTACAAAACACCAAAGGTTAAGAAACCGTTCCATCCTAAGGCACCAATATGTACGTGTGCAATAATCCAATCGGTAAAGTGCGCAATAGCATTAATGTTTTTCAAGGATAACATTGGACCTTCGAATGTAGCCATACCGTAACAGGTAACTGCTACCACGAAGAATTTTAAAACAACGTCGTCACGTACACGATCCCATGCACCACGTAAGGTTAACAAACCATTGATCATACCACCCCAACTTGGGAAAATCAACATAAAGGAGAATACTACCCCTAATGATTGCGCCCAGTTTGGTAAAGCAGTGTATAATAAGTGGTGTGGACCGGCCCAGATGTATAAGAAAATCAAAGCCCAAAAGTGAATGATCGATAATTTATAAGAGAATACCGGACGATTCGCTGCTTTAGGCATGAAATAATACATGATACCTAAATAAGGTGTGGTTAAGAAGAAAGCCACCGCATTGTGACCATACCACCATTGAACTAAAGCGTCTTGAACACCGGCATAAAAAGAATAGCTTTTTAAGAAAGAGATTGGTAATTCAAATGAATTCACAATATGCAATACTGCAACTGTTACGAAAGTAGCAATGTAGAACCAAATGGCAACATACAAATGCTTTTCGCGACGTTTAATAATGGTACCAATCATGTTGATACCGAATACTACCCAAATTAAAGCAATGGCAATATCAATAGGCCATTCTAATTCGGCGTATTCTTTACCGGCAGATATACCTAATGGTAAAGTAACTGCTGCGGCAACAATAATTAACTGCCAACCCCAGAAGTGAATGCGACTTAATACATCGCTGAACATACGCGCTTTTAATAAACGTTGCAAAGAATAATACACCCCCATAAACAAACCATTACCCACAAATGCAAAAATTACCGCATTGGTGTGTAGCGGTCGTAATCGACCAAAAGAAAAGAATTGAGTAATGTTAAGAGTAGTTGGAAAGATTAATTGTAACGCGACGTACAATCCGGCTAGCATACCAACTGCACCCCAGAGCACTGAGGCAAACGCAAAGTTTCTGACAATCTTATTGTCGTACTGGAATTTTTCGACCTGCATACTGATTTATTTATTGGTTTTTGTTGAAGTTTCGCTGTCAAATAACATTCGTACTGAAGGCGTATAATCGTCGTCCATTTGTCCGCTTTTTACACTCCATAAAAAGGCAATTAGAAAACCGCCGGCCATCATAATACTTGCTCCGATCAGAATAATTATTGCACTCATAGTAGAATTGTTTTATAGGGCAAAACTATCTTCGCAAGCCCCCCAATTCTATGATGCGAATCAAAGAAAGAACTGACCGTTATCAGTTTAAAGCCTTCGTAATTTTGGAGCAATATCAGTTATTCATTCAGCGCTAATGTATAAAGTACCGAAAATTAATTGCTTAAACCATCTTGATAGACAGGGTTGTGGAAACCATCTTGTAAAGGGTTTAATCGATAACGCAATAAAAAATTAAAAAAAAGTTAAAAAAATGCAAGTACCGTTTACAACTTATTGGCTTCTTCTTGCAATTGCTTAACAATGTGCGAAATGCGTTTGCCATTGGTGTTTATTCGCACGCTATTAGCTAGGATGTCGCCAATCATTGGCGCTAATTCTTTGGGATCTTTACAATGCTTTAATTCATCATTCAATTCAGCCAACATCTCTTCGTTGACTTCTGAAAAATTATTGACAAAATTTAAAGGGTTTTGAATCTCATGAGCCATTTCGGTTGCTAAGCGTCCCAACGTTGCTTTTTGTTCGGCTAACACCAATTCGGCAGTTTTTTCTTCTAATTTATTTTCGGTTTCGTGCATGGCAATATTAAAATAAGCCCCGCTGATTACCATTGATGTAAAAGCAAACAAGATATTGGAGATGTGAAAATAGAGTAGGAAAGTTTTGTTGAGTGTATAAATCGGTGGAATTTGTTTGGTGATATCATCTAACAAAATATACGAAATTAAACAAGCGGCTAACATGATTCCTTTTAATACCCATTTTCCCTTTGGCATTAAAAACGGAAATAAACCAATCACCATAATATAATATTGAAAGCCGGCTTCCAGTCCAAATGCCCGTACGGCAATAATTTGATGCCCGATAATTTCGGCCACCATGATTGCTGCAGATGTAAAATGATAACCCTTACGGTTAATGATAATATTAAAAACATAGATTCCGCAACTGATGGCATTGATCCAAACCATTTGATAAAAGCCAAGCAACAAAAACAAAACAAACCAAGAGGCATGTACGAATACACCTAAGGTTTGAACCAAATTTCCCAATTTATAAAAGCGCAAATTATACGGCGTAACATTCGGAGGCAAGGAATTAAAACCTGGTATACTCCGAATAATTGGAAGTTTCCTTGTTTGTTCAAAAATGGCCATTATTGCACGCAACATAGCAGGGTAGTGGTTGTTCTGGAGGGATTTATTAACAAACAAATATAACCGAATTCCTATAAAAAGCACTATCGGGCATAAAAAAAGGCAGACCTTTCGATCTGCCTTCAACTAAAACCCTTCTAGCCTGATGCTATGATGATACAGGAAGAAGTCTATAAGGTGCCGCGAACAGTAATTTTGAAATTACGGCCGGGTGCGCTGATACCGGATGCAAATACACGGTAGTTAGTATCTAACAAGTTTTCACAAGCAAGTTGTAAACTTACATTTTTATGCAATTGATAGCCAATACGTAAGTTAACACATTGCCATGCAGGCATACCGTTAGCAGTAGCATATTGTTCGTTATCTTCAGCGTTTAATAAATATTCTGTAATGTTTTTACGACCATTCATTAATACCCAAACTGCTGCAGAAAATTTGTTTTTTTGATAATCGGCACTAACGCGTCCGCTTAACGGAGCGATATGATCCAACGGAGTTTCAATTCCTCCGGTCAAAATTCTACCACGACTTTTTGTGAAATTACCACTCAAACTGAAATGAGGCGTAACATTCAAACGTGCATTAGCATAGAAACCGGTAATTAAAGCTTGCCCTTTGTTTTGTGTCATGTACACTTGTTCCATTACACCGCCATACATAACACTGTCTTTGCCATTATACAAACCTTTATCTACAACTAATGCATGATCCATATAGGTGTAGAACATACCGCCTTCAATCATTCCATCTTTACCAAAAGTATGTGTAGTAGAGATTTCAGCATTGTAAGTATATTCCGGTTGTAAAGTTGGATTCGGTACTATTAAATTACCCGGACCGGTTTCAAATACTTTAGTCATATCATCCACATTTGGAGAACGGAAGCCGGTTGAACCCAATAAAGTAAAACGTGTTTGTTTGCTGGCCATGTAAACTAAGCTGGCTGTTCCGCTTAAAGCCGTATGATTTTGTTCAACAGATTTGAATGGGAAATTAAAGAAGGTAGTATCATTAAAGGTTGATTTTAACATCGAAGAAGTTAAACGAGCACCAACATTTGCATACCATTTATTTTCTTCAATGGTAATTTTATCTTGTAAATAAGCAGCAAAAGTATTCATGGTGCTTCCTCCATCAGGATAACGCGTGTCGGCAATTTTAGTAGCACCTGTTGTTACGTCTTCAAAATTAGCTTTTGAATCAACCGTATTTAAATAAGCTTCAACACCATAGTACAAAACGTTGTTGTTTTTGATACGTTTGGTGGCATCCACATCCAAAGAAATAACCGATACATCTTCAATTTGATGTTTGATGTTAGCTGCATTAAATCTGCGGCTATGACGGCTTTCACCAATTTTTTGATAAGCAGCAATTACACTGAATTTATCGCAAAGCGCACTGCTTTTGGTATAATCCATACGATAGCTGGCCAATAAACGGGTTTCCGGTCCGTAATACCATTGAGCATATTTTAATTTACCACCGCTCATTTCAGTTAAACGGTCGTAACGATTTACATCACCGGTATTGCTGTATTGAATGTTTAAGGTATGAGAAAGGTTTTCGCCTTGTTGAAACAATACTTTTTCCATAATATCATATTGTTTATAAGCGGAACCTACTTGCTTCAACACATTGCTGTTTTTAATCATGCTGTCTTTTCCGTTAATACGTTCAACATAATAAGTACGATTACCAAAGCCTGCATTTTGCGCTTGGTGATCGGCACCTTGAATGACATCACCGTAGTTGCCATAACTAACGCTGGTTAAAAATGCAATCTTTTTCAAACCAACATTGAAATCAAGATGCAATGCTTGTTCGCCGGTAGCAGTACCGTAACGCAACATGGCATTACCTCCCATTTTATTGGTTACCGCTTTTTTGGTATAAAATGACATTACTCCACCTAAGGCATCGCTGCCATATACGGTAGAGGAAGGTCCGTACATTACTTCCACGTGATCTAATGCGGCATTATCAACACGCAAAACGTTTTGTAAGTGACCACCACGGAAAATGGCATTGTTTAAACGAATGCCATCCACTTCAATTAATACTTTATTGGCTTCGAAGCCGCGAATAATCGGACTACCACCGCCTCCTTGGCTTTTTTGAACAACAATATTACCGGTATTGGTCAATACATCTGCCGTATTCATGGCATTTTGTTGTTCCAATTGCTGTTGCGAAATGACTTGAATCTGCTGAGCAACTTGTTCTTTAGGGGTTTCGAATTTATTGGCAGAAATCACCACTTGTTTTAATTGGGTGGTATCTGTGCTTTGCGCAAACAAAGCAGTCGAGGACAAAATCAATAACGAGGTTATTATTTTTTTCATGTAAGTTTAGTTTAAATAAATAATGAGTTGGTCGTGATCAAACGACGCAGTAAAATTCACAACCGGTAAAATGGTTGTGTAATAAATCATAAATAAAGGCAAGGCTTAATTTAGCGCTTGTATTTAAGCATTAAACCGCGGAGGAGGGGCATCAAACGTAAGGTAGATAGGGCTTAGTTGTTGTTGTGGCAATTGAAAACAAACCGTTGTTCCGGCTAAAGAAAGCAAGCGGTAATCGGCTTGTTTTTCATGAAATAAACTTAAATAAGTGGCTTGAAATGCAAGTTCTTTTTCGCTGTTTTTAGCCCGTTGAAACAAACGATTGATTTTTTCCAAATTCGATTCATCCGTATCAATCAAACATATAACTTGTACTTCAGATGCAGTGGTAGTAATCGCATAAATATCATATAAACGGTCGCCTAATCGAAACTCGTTGTCTTTGTTTTTGTTCAGTGCATCCCATTCGCTTTTCGTAAAATTAAACGTATGCAAATGCTTGTCGTTTGATTTTAACGTATTTAAAGTATTCGCTTGACGTTCTTGAATCCAGGCTTTAATCGGAAGTACCAATACCGGAACAAGGCTTGCACCCAATAAAACAAGGGTTAAGCTGATTAATAGTACCGATTGATATGTTTTCCGATGTGGTTTCAATTTGGCAAATCTACCTAATCTGTTGAATAAAGCAAATAAAAATTACGGACAGGTAGTTAATTTATAAGCCTTTACGATGCGCACTCCACGATGAAACCAAGGTAACATACAATACAATACTGATGCTACTGATCGGCATCAAAATAGCCGCTACCATTGGCGATAAATGTGCACTCACCGCAAACGATTCACCTACTATATTATAGAGTATCGATAGGATAAAACTACCGGTAACTATGGTTTTTCCGGCTTTGGCAAAGCGAATCAATCCACCTAATTTACTGAATGAAGAACCATCCATAATGGCATCGCAGGCCGGTGTAAACAAAGCGGTATTATCACTCACCGCAATACCTACATTACTTTGCATCAAGGCACCGGCATCGTTTAAACCATCGCCAATCATCAACACATTACGTTTAGGGTTTTGTTGTAACTGACTAATGTAATTTAATTTGTCTTGAGGGTTCTGGAAAAACTTCAATTGTGCTTTACCTTTAAACAATTGATTGAGCTTATCTTTTTCAGCATCATTATCTCCGGATAATACATGCAATTCATAACCGTCGTTTTGTAAGGCTTGAATTACAGGAACCAAACCATCGCGGTAGCTGTTTTTGAATTTATAATACCCTAAATACGCATCACCTATTAATACATGTACTTGTGTTTCTTGTAAATTAGCAACGGTGTTATCTGTAGTATTAAAGATGAAGTTGGCTGAACCAATGCCCACTTCAACCCCGTTAACCAAGGCGCGTAATCCTTTACCTTTAAGCTCTTCAAATTTTGTTAAGTTTAAATCAACCGCCTCATCGTAATCAATTTGAGCGGCTATCATTTTACTTAAAGGATGTGCACTTTGACTGCATACTTTACGTATCAGTTGCAATTGTTCATGAGTTAATGTTTTACCACTGAAAGCAATCAAGGCATGTTCTTGCTTAGTAATAGTACCGGTTTTATCCAATACAATGGTATTTACTTTGGAAAGGGATTCGATAACACTGTTGTTTTTTAAGAACAGTTTATTGCGTCCAAATAAGCGCAACATATTGCCGTAAGTAAAAGTGGCTGATAATAATAAAGAGCATGGACAAGCCACAATCAAAACCGAAGTTAAAGCATGGAAAATATTGGCCGGATTAACAAAGTACCAATAAATAGAAGCACCGGCAGCGATACTGAACAAAACGATGGTAAAATAACTGGCCCAAGGATGAATATAGCTGCGTTCTTGGTTTTTGCGTTGTTGAAAAACCGGATTATTCCACAATTGGGTAATATAACTTTGGGATACTTCATTTACGGTTTCTAGTTCGATAGCAGCCCCCAATTGTTTACCGCCGGCATACACCAATTCGCCTGCACGTTTAGTAACGGCAACGTTTTCACCACTTATAAAGCTGTAATCAATTTGCGCTTCCCCATGCAACAAAATAGCATCGGCTGGTATCATTTCTTCATTACGAATAATAATGCGGTTTCCTTTTTTTAATTGCGTTACCGGAATATTGGTCTCTTTTCCATTACTTAAAATCGATACCCCTAATGGGAAATAGGATTTATAATCGCGATCAAATGAAAACGAATCGTAAGTTTTGTTTTGAAACCAACGTCCAACTAACATAAAGAAAACAATGCCGGTTCCGGAATCTAAGAAGCCTGCACCGGTACCACTTAAAATTTCATAATAACTTCTGGAAAATGTGATGATAGTAGCTAAAGCAATAGGAGCATCGATATTTAATATACCCTGACGTAAGCTTTTATAAGCCGAAACATAAAACTCAGAAGCACACCAAACTAAAACAGGAATAGATAATGCAAAGATTAAATAAGAAAACAACGCTTTTAAACCGGCTTGTTCGATATAACCACCCGAAAAATATTCCGGAAAACTCAACATCATTATATTGGCAAAGCAAAATCCGGCTAATCCGATTTTGTAAATAGCGCGACGGTTGTTTTTAGAAGCTTTCTTTTCGCCAACTGCCTTTAAACTGATATCGGGTTCATAACCCACAAAAGCTAATAATTCAACTACTTCACGTAAGCTGATGCTGCGCGGATCAAAAATTACCAATACTTCTTTGCGTTGAAAATTGGTTTGCGATTGTATAACACCCGGATTGATTTTATGTAAATTCTCTAACAGGAAAACGCAGGAGGCACAATGCATTTGAGGTAAATGAAAAGTGACATTGGTTTGAGTATCGCTACTGAATTGCACCAAACGACGGGCAGTTTCGGCATCATCTAAATAAGCAAAACGCTGGCCGGTAAATTTGCCTTTAGCCCTTATACCCGGTGTTTTATCTAAATCGTAATAATTGCAAAGGTTGTTTTCATTCAACAACATATACACTTGTTTGCAGCCTTCACAACAAAAAAGTTTTTCTTCTAAATGAATACTTTCATCGCATTTTTCGCCACAATGAAAACAGCTAAGGGTAGTGGGAGCTAGTGTTGGCATAATCCGGAAATTTAAAAATCAAATTTATCCGTATTACCAAGGCATAGAGATGATGAAAATCAGTTTTTAGACTCGTTGTTGTCAGTTTTCGAGCTATTAGTAAGCAGCGGTAGCAACTTTACAACGACTGCTGATTAGCTTATTTCAATAGTTTTTTCAATGCTGCAAACAATACTTCATTGCCTTTTTGTTTATGCTGTTGGAGTTGTTTTTCGAAAAAAGGTAAGTCGTATAAAAAGGCTTTTAAACTATCGGCATCCGGCGAAGTAAAATGTCGACCGAAACCACATTGTTCAATATAAGCTGCATTCATATACTGCTCGAATTGGTTTTTTATAGGGAAACTGTAAACGGGCTTTTGCAAATAAACCGCTTCGCTAATAAAAGAAAAACCACCATTGGCAATTACGGCTTTTGAGCTAGCCAAATCGTTCACAAAACCGCTTTCACTAAATAATTTGAATTGAATATTGCGGTCTTTTTCATCGCGGTTCATACCATAAACAATAAACTGTTCGTTAGGCAAGGCATGAAACGCTTTTTTTATGGTTGCTAAAGTTCCTGAAGTTTGATAAACGATAATATGATTTCCTTTTACGGGTTTGGCGGCTATGATGGCATCACGAACAATAGGAGGAACTAAAGTGGTATTCTTTTTTGTAATCGGGGCATCAAAAAATGTACTGATAAAATAATGAGCACAATTGGGCACTTTAGCTTGAACGATGCCTTTAGCCAATCGGAAATTGCTTTGTTCTTCGGATGGAATAGGGATGGTTAATTTGCAGCGATCCATAATTTGCATATTATCAATGCTGATTATTTTGATGCGATTGAGCTTCGCATAATAATAAGCAAAAGATTCAAAATCGCTGATGACCAAATCGGGATGAAACTGTTTATCGAGTTTTAAGTATTTCGAGAAATTGTGAATAAAATTGGCCGGACCGGTTTTAAGATTGAGCCAAAAGGTACCGGATTTAGAAACTTCGGAGTTTTTATAAGCAAAATGAAAGCCTTTAATTTCATGAACGCGCCCCGGAAAATGATTGTTTAAAAAGGTATAAGCACGAGCACTGGATACCACCTGCACTTCATGTTTTTGTTGCAATAAAAAATCAATAATTACTTTACTTCGGGTAGCATGTCCCATACCTTCACCCGGAACGCCATAGAGTATTTTCATGCAAGCAAGATAAGGGGAAAATGGATTTTAATCTTGCAGTACTTTTTGTTTTTTTTTAGTTCAGCTATTTAATGGAGATAGATATAAAGCTCACTTATTTATCTAACACCTTCCGAAGGTATTAAGCCAGCTTATTAAGTCAATCTAATACCTTCCGAAGGTATTAAAGCAGCTTATTAAGTTAATCTAATACCTTATAGAAGATATTAAAGCAGCGTATTAAGTCAATCTAATACCTTCCGAAGTTATTAAAGCAGCTTATTAAGTCAATCTAATACCTTCTGAAGATATTAAAGCAGCTTCTTAGGTCAATCTAATACCTTCTGCAGGTATTAAGTGTTCCTAAAAGAACGAATTAGATTCATGTAATTACTTGAATTGCAATTTATAAGAATAATGCTGTTAAACTAGTTTTCATCATTGATTCGAATAAATCGGGATTATTTCAAAATCAAATACGGCTTTTTCTGGCTAAAAAGCTACTGCGCCAACCTAATAAGTTCAAACGTGAGCATAATAAGTTGACGCGCCAGCCTAATAAGTTCAAACGCGAGCATAATAAGTTGACGCGCCAGCCTAATAAGATCAAACGGTAACCTTGGAATTTGGAACATGACGTTTCCATAGATGAAGAGCATTACGTCCTTGTTGCTTCGAGAGCCTCAGTCACCGTTTAGCGTTTTTTAACTTTAATTTTACTCCTTTCTCAAATCAAAGATTTGATTCCGCGCAAGTGTAGTCGGGAGACTACACTTAACCACCGCCGACAAGCATTTCGCTTATGTGGCTTCGAGAGCCTCGGTCCGCAAAAAAGATCATCTCGGATTCAACGATAGTATTCTTTCCTCCGACGGCGGATTTCGGCCGTTCTGCTTCAATTCTTAATTTGTATTCTGTATTTCAATTCTCAATTCTCAATTCTCCATTTATCAATTCTCAATTCTACTTCCCTCCTTTTATCCCAACATACAACAGAATAAAGCCAAAAATCAACATGCCCACGCCCGAAATACGGTGTATAACAACAATGTTCTTTGGGGATAATAAGCTCTTCAGCTTTCTGGCAAAATATGCTTTCAAAATATCAGTCGTGTTGACTAAGGTGAGCACACCAACAAAATAACTGACCGTTTCTAAACGTGAATATTGTTCCGAAGCAAGCGTTACGGCATTGGCGGTCCAAAACAAGATCACTCCCGGTGTAGTGGTATTGATGATAAAGCCTTTCGCTAAATACATCCAATGCGTACTTTGATTGATTTCGATGTTTTCTTCGCCTTGGTGGTACTTTTTCAAAAACATATAAACCCCATAAATTACCAAAATGGCTCCGCCTACATAATAGACATAAGTAATACGGGTGGTAATAACCGAAATTGCCCCAAGGTTGGTTAAAACAATATACATCATATCGCTTATCGTAACCCCGGCTATAAAATAGATGGCTGTTTTAAACCCTTTATTGATACTGGCATTTATAACCGCAAAAAACACCGGCCCCACCGATATCATTAATAATAAACCCAGTAACAGTCCGCGCCCGAATGCGTTCAAATAGTTGATAATGTCCATTTCGTTGTATTCAATAAAGCAATGAAGTTCGGCAAGTTAGGTCAAAAAAATTATTTTAACGCTAATTTAAGGTCGACATTCAAACAAAATGCTGCTATTCTTGTTCATTCTTTATACAATCTAAACCCCACAACATCTTATGACAACCTATAAAATTGGAATCATTGGCTCCGGACAGGTAGCCCAAACCTTAGCCAAAGGATATAAAAAATACGGATACGATGTCATGATCGGCTCCCGTACCGCCGAACGCGTTTCGGAGTTTGCTGCTGCTTTGCATATTGCGCACGGTACTTTCGAACAAACTGCCGCCTTTGCCGAAGTGCTTATTCTGGCTGTTAAAGGCGATGTCGCTCTTGAAGCCTTAGCTTTATGCGGTGTTGAGCATTTAAACGGTAAAATAGTTATCGACCCAACTAACCCAATCGCTGCATTACCTCCGGCCAACGGCGTTTTACAATATTTTACCGAAACCAACCATTCCTTAATGGAAAAGTTGCAAATGGCTTACCCGCAAGTACGTTTTGTAAAAGCCTTTAGCTGTGTAGGCAATGCTCACATGATCGATCCGGATTTTGGCGGACAAAAACCAAGTATGTTTATTTGTGGTAATAACGACGATGCCCGCAAAGCTGTTACTGCCATGTTAGAACAATTCGGTTGGGAGGTTGAAGATATGGGTATGGCCGAAGCAGCCCGTGCTATTGAACCTTTGTGCATGTTGTGGTGTATTCCGGGCATGAACGGTAAAGGTTGGAACCATGCTTTTAAATTACTTAAGAAGTAAGTATACACTAACTCCTACTGCGTGAATAGCTTTTACAAAAAAAAGCAGCGGTAACACTTCTTTGTTTTAAATTCGTGCCATGAATTTTTTTCCTAAAAACTACCAACGACTAATTACGCGTGAAGTAAAGGTGGGTAACCTTACTATCGGCAATGGAAGCAGCATTAAAGTGCAAACCATGACCACTACCGATACTATGGATACGGCAGCTACAGTTGCACAAACCATACGTTGCATAGAAGCAGGTGCCGAACTGGTGCGTATTACTGCGCCAAGTATGAATGAAGCCAATAACCTGCAAGCCATTAAAGATGAATTGCGTAAACGTGGCTATACTACACCTTTAGTGGCCGATATTCACTTCACACCCAATGCGGCTGAAGCTGCTGCTCGTATTGTCGAGAAA
>JAHEYX010000020.1:0-1512 GCA_023251415.1 Chitinophagales bacterium | reverse complement strand
TTTCAACAAATCGATTATACCGATGCTGAATATGCCGAAGAAATAGAACGCATAACCGAACGCTTTACGCCTTTGGTGCGCATCTGCAAAGAACACGGTACTGCTATGCGTATCGGTACCAATCATGGTTCCTTGAGCGATCGTATCATGAGTCGCTATGGCGATACGCCGCTTGGCATGGTTGAAAGCGCTTTAGAATTTCTGCGTGTTTGTAGAAATGAAAATTACCACCAGCTTATCCTTTCCATGAAAAGCAGCAATCCTTTAGTAATGGTGCAAGCTTATCGTTTGTTGTTGGATAAAATGATGCAAGAATTTGGCGAATGTTATCCGTTGCATTTAGGTGTAACAGAAGCCGGTGATGGTGAAGATGGACGTATCAAATCTGCTATCGGTATCGGCACTTTGTTGGAAGATGGAATAGGGGATACTATTCGCGTTTCATTAACCGAAGATCCTGAGTTCGAAATTCCGGTGTGTAAGGATATCGTACGTAAATATGCCCACCTTACCCCTGCTCCGGGTATAGAAGCGGTTCCGGAACAATTGCCTGTATCGCCGTTTCAACATGAACGCCGCCATACCCAAGCTCTTTCTACCATTGGTGGAAAGCAAGTGCCGGTCGTTGTGGCTGATTTTATGCAAACCGAAAGCATTACGCCTGCAAGTTTACAAAGCATTGGCTATACCTATAACGAACTGAGCGATAAATGGAGCATTAGTGATGCTGCTGCCGATTATATCTATACCGCTAAACGTGTTATTCCGTTTGCACTTCCGGGTACTTTAAAAGTGATATGCGATTATGAAGCCTGGAAATTAGTAAGCGATAAAAGCAAGTATTTTCCGCTAATTCAAGCCGAAGAATACGCTATTTTAGAAAGTACTTTACCGGAATTGTATTTCCTTAGCATCAATACCAACGCACATCACGTTAAACAATTGCCGATGGATAAGTATCGGAATGCTGTATTGTGTTTGTGGAGCGATCATGCACATGCCATGACCAATGTGCGTCAGTTTGTGTTTGACTTAATGCAGCAAGGTTTTCAAAATCCGGTGGTAATAGCAGTAGAAAGTCATGCTGAAACCGTTGATGAACAATTGATTCAATTTGCTACACAAGCCGGTGCTTTATTGTTAGATGGAATAGGGGATGGGGTTTGGTTAATGAACGATCCATCAAAAATGAATAACCTGGCTATGAAAGGTAGAACCTACTTGCCGGTTAATAACAATCACCAGTTTTTAAACAATACTTCGTTCTCCATACTTCAAGCAACCAGAACGCGTATTTCAAAAACTGAATACATTTCTTGTCCGAGCTGCGGACGTACTTTATTTGATTTACAAGAAACCACTGCTAAAATCAGAGCGGTTACCAATCATTTAAAGGGTGTTAAAATAGCCATCATGGGTTGTATCGTAAACGGTCCGGGTGAAATGGCCGATGCGGATTATGGTTATGTAGGAAGCGGTCTCGGAAAAATCACTTTATACAAAAGTAAAGAG
>JAHEYX010000279.1 GCA_023251415.1 Chitinophagales bacterium | reverse complement strand
AAGCATTAGCGTTACCGGTGGTTTAGCCGGTGATGGGGCCGATTTTAAAGAAACGTTTATTCTGCATCCCGAAACCGGAGCAGTTAAAGATTTGGTTGTGGCTGTTGGTATCTACGGCGCCGATTTTAAAGTAGGTTATGGTTCCTGCGGTGGTTGGGATATTTTTGGAGTAGAACGATTGGTTACAAAATCGGTTAATAATGTTTTATATGAAATTGATAATGCTCCGGCGCTTAGTTTATACAAATCGTTTTTGGGTGAATTGGCTACCCAACTCCCCTCTTCAGGCTTGTTGTTTCCTTTGAGTATTCGCACAGTGGCCAATGAAGAGCCTATTGTTCGAACAATTTTAGCCATTGACGAAGCCACACAAAGCTTAACTTTTGCAGGTGATATACCCGAAGGCAGTTATGTCAAACTGATGAAAGCGAATATCAATCATTTGGTGGATGGGGCGCATACGGCTGCCGAACGGTCACGCACTACCATGGGCGAAACGGAGCCGGAGTTTGCTTTGTTAGTGAGCTGTGTAGGAAGAAAACTCGTTATGAAACAAATGACCGAAGAAGAAATTGAAGCGGTACATGATGTATTGGGATTGGATACGGTGTTGAGCGGCTTTTATTCGTATGGCGAAATTGCTCCGTTCAATAAAAACGGTTCTTGTTCTTTACACAATCAAACCATGACCATCACCACCTTTAGTGAAAAATAGCTTTTACTATGCCCGAACAATACCATCGCTTATTAAGCAGGCAAATTAAAAAACTTATTCCGGCTGAATTCATTACTAATCCGGATTTGAAAGCATTCTTTGGGGCTATTAATGAAGCTTATAATAGCTACGACACCGAGTATAAACAATTGGAACACATCTTCGAATTAAGTTCGAAAGAGTCGTTTAAAGAACTGACCAATATTCAATTTGCCTTGGATCAAACGGCAGCCGTATTTATTATCGACAGTAAACAAATCATTCAATATGCCAATGAAAATTTTTGCAAAATAACCGGACATACGCGCGATGAAATTATTCATCAACCTTATACAAATTTCTTTAAAGATGCCTTGCAACAAAGTGATGTAGTTAAAAACATTACCCAAACCATCGCCAAAGGCAAAGTTTGGAAAGGTGAAATACAATCCTTGCACAAAGAAGGCAGTATATATTGGACCGATACTACCATTGTGCCCATCTTGAATAATGAAGGCGTTGCCTATCAGTTGTTGTTTATTTCGATCGATATTACGATTCGGAAAAATGCCGAAGAGGAATTACGCAAACTCTCGTTGGTGGCTGATAAAACAGATAATGGTGTGGT
Source organism: Chitinophagales bacterium (assembly GCA_023251415.1). Classification (GTDB taxonomy): domain Bacteria; phylum Bacteroidota; class Bacteroidia; order Chitinophagales; family CAIODY01; genus JAHEYX01. Next base: position 3,122 of record JAHEYX010000279.1, on the reverse strand, counting down.
TATTACCGATGCAAAGGGAATGATAGAATGGGTGAATAAAGGGTTTACGCGCATTACCGGCTATGAGTTAGCGGAAGTGGTTGGATTAAAACCGGGTAGCTTTTTACAAGGCGAACGTACCAATCCCGAAACGCGACAATATATACGTGAGCAATTGGCATTGGGCAATCACTTCGAAGTAGAGATATTAAATTATGCAAAAGATGGTCGCACGTATTGGGTAAATACTCAAATCAGTCCGATTAAAAATGCGGCCGGAGCAATTGAAAGTTTTATTGCCATACAATTGGATGTTACGAAACGAAAAGAATATGAGTTAAAGTTGATTTTGTTAGAACGCTTATTACAGCATACTTCCGACATTGTACAAATCATTAAGCGCAATGGCGATTTTTTCTTTATCAATGAAACCGGCAGTGAAAAGTTGGGATATTCGATGGAAGAGTTGCAGCAAATGAATATTAAGCAGATTGAATTGCTGTTTAAAGATCCTACAGAATGGGATCGGATGATAGAGGAAGAATTGATACCGGCAGAAAACGGTTTGTTAGTTTTGGGTGAATTAAAACGCAAGGACGAAAGCTCTTTTCCGGTTGAGGTGCAGGCTAATTATGTAAAGATAGACGGCGAAAATTATATAGTAGCGCTGTCAAGGGATATTGCTTCGCGTTTAGAAATGGAAAAGAAAAAAGAAGAAGCCATTAAAGATTTAAGAATAGCCAATCAAGAATTGAATGACTTTGCCTATATCGTTTCGCATGATTTGAAAGCCCCTTTACGAGCCATAGGTTCCTTATCGAGTTGGTTGCAAAAGGATTACCAAGATAAACTCGATCAAGAAGGTAAAACGATTTTAGAGCTGTTAAATCAACGCACGCACCGTATGCACCATTTGATTGAAGGGGTATTGAATTATTCTAAAGTGGGTCGTGAAAAGAACACTGTGGTTTTACAACAAACCGAAGCAGTAGTGGATGCTATTATTGATGGATTAGGTGTGCCGAATTCGATACAGGTGACGGTTAAGCGCCCATTGCCGGAGGTGTATTATGAAGAAGTAAAATACGGACAAGTATTTCAGAATTTAATCAGCAATGCCATTAAATACATGGACAAGCCGGAAGGCTGGGTAGAAATTGGGGCGAATGATTTAGTTGCCTATTGGGAGTTTTATGTTGCGGATAATGGACCGGGTATTGAACCGCAGCATTTTGATAAAATTTTCCGCATCTTTCAAACCTTGCAAGCACGCGATGAATACGAAAGCACGGGTATTGGATTAACCATAGTGAAGAAGATAGTGGAGACGAATGGTGGCACAATTCGCTTAAGTTCAACGGTTAAAGTGGGTACTACATTTTATTTTACAGTTCCTAAAAAAAGATTATTTTAGCACAGTAGAATCCCACCAATTGTAAGCTTTTATCCGTTGTGTTATGAATAAATCAAAAACCATTTTATTATTAGAAGATGATATTGTTGATGTGATGACCATCAAACGTGCCATGCAACAATTGAATTTTGAAAATCCTTTGCAGGTTGTTTCGAATGGTGAAGAGGGACTTAAATATTTGGAGCAGGCAACGGAGTTACCCGAGTTAATTATACTCGATATCAATATGCCTAAAATGAACGGCATTGAGTTTTTAGAGATTATTAAACAACACACCTTGTGGAAGATGATATCGGTGGTGGTTTTAACAACCAGTGTTGATCGGCAAGATAAGTGGAATGCATTTCAAAGCGGCATTTCAGGATATATGGTAAAGCCGGTTGATTACGACCAATTTAAAGAAATGATGGATGCCTTGAAAAAGTATTGGAATTTTAGTGAATCGCTTAACTAAATAAAATGAAACGTATCGTATATATTGAGGATGATATTGTAGACCAAATGGCCTTTAAGCGTTTGATGCAAGTTCATTTTTCGAATATTCCTTACCAATGCTATTCGTCCTTCAGTACATTCAAAGCAGCACAAGCTCAACATCATAACGATATACTTATAACCGATAATCATTTAGGTGATGGAGGTTCGGCTGAGTTAATTGCTTTGATGCCGCATCATAAACTAATTGTAGTAAGCGGAACCAGTAGTCCGCAGTTTCAAGCCAGTGCTAATCCGGCGATAACTTTTGTAGCGAAACCAATAGCCGCTGAAGCTTTAGCCGCTGCCTTAACATGGTATGCCATTCCATTAGCGTTGTCGACGAGTAAAAAAAACTACATTAATTTAAGTTACTTAAAACAATTAGCCGGTGATGATAAAACGTTTTTAGATTCGATTTTACTCACCTCTTTAGCAGAATTAGAAAAAGATTTGGCGCAATTACAAACAGCCATTGCTGCACGCGATTATAAAGGCGTTAAGTTTTGCGCACATAAATTAAAATCACGTTCACACGTGTTGGGTTTAGGCTATGAAGCACGTGCATTAGCTGTTGAAAGTAACGCCTCACCGGAATTGGATGTTGAAATTCAATCGTTTTATCAATTGTTTCAGGAAGCATTCGAGCCGATAAAAAATGAGATAGAAGCTATTGTAGCTGCTGAAGTTGTTCCTGATTAGTGCATTGTTCTACGCTGTTTATTTTATTCTAATCCTGCTCTTAAATTAACTAATTAACAGCATAAAAAAAGCCCTGCAACAGTTGTTGCAAGGCCTTATACACACATAAAAACAAATTAACGAACAAGGGTTACATCACCTTGAACAACAATCGGATGTCCTAAACCACAAGTGCCTTGCATATGAAATACATAAGTATCCATAGGTTGCGCAACGCCATTGTAATTTCCATCCCAGCCTTTACTAGTTTTATCATTGGTCGAGAAAATTAATTGTCCCCAACGATTGAATATTTCAAAACGCTCGATGCGTTCAAAGTCATTTGGGTTTAATACCATGAAATAATCGTTTTTGCCATCACCATTAGGACTAAACGAATTGGGCATTAGGGCTTGTTTACAATCGATCACAATTACTTCAACCGTATCCTTATCGTAACAACCAGCCGGGTTATTGGAATAGGTTAATATAAACGAGGTAGAACTTGGTGTATTAGCAGTTGGACTAACACTCGTACTATTGCTTAATAAAGCTGCAGGCGACCAGTTGTAAG
>JAHEYX010000278.1:2694-4445 GCA_023251415.1 Chitinophagales bacterium | reverse complement strand
GGGGGATGATGATTTGTTTATTAATAAAGTAGCGACCGGAAAGAATACCAGTGTTGAAATTGATCCGGCTACTTTTATGTATTCTATGCCTAAAACGACTTGGACTACCTGGTTCATGCAGAAGCGCAGACACATCAGTACCGGCAAATTGTATCGCCCGATACACCTCTTTTTATTGGGTATGCAATCCTTTACACAAATGAGTTTTTATGCGATGTTAGTACTCTTGTTAGCTTTTCAGTTTGAGTGGAAATTGGTTTTAATTTGTTTCGGTATTCGCTTTGTGCTGCAAGCCATTACCTTCGGAGTAAGCATGAAGAAGTTGAAAGAAATGGATTTGTTTTGGTTATTCCCGGTATTTGACATCATGCAATTAGTTTATAATCTGGCATTATTGCCATCACTTTTAAAAAAGCCAGTTAACAAATGGAAATAAACCCTAACTTTTCTGAACGGGCCAAAGCTGATTTTGAATTAATTGTAGAAGCACAACAGAACAAGCATCCAAAGGCTTTTGAAACCTTGATGATGCGCTACAAAGACCCGGTGTTTTATCTCATTTTAAAGATGGTTCATAATCGTGATGATGCAGAGGATCTCACGATAGAAGTATTTGGTAAGATTTTCAACAATATTCACAGTTATAATCCGGCTTGGGCTTTTAGTACCTGGTTGTATAAAAGCGCTACTAATAATGCGATTGACTTTCTGCGCAAGAAACGCATTGAAACCTTTCCATTGGTACAAAATGTAAAGAAAGATGATGGGGAAGAGCGCGATTATTCGCACCGTATACCGGCGAATATGCTGGATCCGGAAGAAGAATTAATCAAGAAACAACGCGCAATTATTATGAAAGAGTTGTTGGAGAAGTTGAATGTGAAATACCGCACGCTAATTGAATTACGTTATTATAAAGAATACAGTTACGAAGAGATTGCAGAAGAATTAAACATGCCACTCGGAACGGTAAAAGCGCAATTATTCAGAGCCAAAGAGCTGCTTTATAGCATACTTAAGAACAATCCTTTGCATTCTTAAGCCTTATTTTCTACCTATTTTAATAAACTACGCCCTTTTACGTAGAACTAAGTAGTTTACCTGATTGACTGGGTGAACAACTAGCGTATTTTTACGCGGTGCATGAAAATGAACTAGTTATAATTAATAGAAAGCTGTAACGATTATCTAAATCATATAATTAATTGTTGCAACATTAATTATTAATATTCAATTGTTTAGTAAAAAAGACAAAAAGAGAAGCGTTAATAATAACTAATGAGCAGATACTTTTAAGAAACGCGAGGTAATGGCGAATTTTACAAGGTTAAACTATTTATAACTAACATTTAAAACACAATATAGCTATAAGTTAAAACACACAACTACAAGAGTACTATTAAAACAAGGTTTTATTGGTAATCCGTTCCCCCTGCACGAAAGCAGTATTTTCTCTCAAATAAATGTAAAACAAAACCAAAAATGAATTTAAATTCTAACCGTCTTTTTTCAACGAACAACAGCTTAATTGCTGGTGTCTCAAAAATTGCTAAAGCGATTGTACTTTCGGGTGCATTTTTTATGTCAACGCAAGCGATGGCGCAAGTTCCAGCAGCCCCCACTGCTGTTACTGCTAATCCAACGGCTGTTTGTCCGGGTAATGCTTGTTACTTAAAAGCTACATCTACCGGAAATATGATTAACTGGTATATCGTTCCAACCGGAGGTACATCATTAGGTTCTTCAGCAAG
>JAHEYX010000278.1:0-2684 GCA_023251415.1 Chitinophagales bacterium | reverse complement strand
TTCCAACTACTTATTCTACTTACTACGCCGAAGCGGTTACTCCAACTAATGAAGTAAGTGCTACGCGTACTGCTGTTTCGATTACATTAAATTCAATCCCGGTTATTACATCTACACCCCCTGATGTATTTGTAAATAACGCTGCCGGTCAATGTGGTAGTGCAGTTACTTATGGTACTGCAACTGCAACAGGTGTTCCGACTCCTGTTATTGGCTATTCTGCTGCTTCAGGAAGCGTTTTTAGCGAAGGAACAACAACAATTTATTGTTCTGCTGCTAACGAATGCGGAAGTTCAGTTTATTCTTTATCATTTGACGTAACTGTTACTGATAACGAAGCTCCTGCTGTAACTCCTCCTGCAAATGTGGTTATTACCACTAACGGTGCTACTTCAGTTACAGGTGTTGATTTGGGTTCTCCATCAGCAACTGATAATTGTGGTATTGCTGCAGTTTACAATGATGCACCATTGACGTATTATGCCGGAACTACTACTGTTACCTGGACATGTGAAGATATGCACGGTAATGTAGTTTATGCTTACCAAGACGTTACTATTAATGTACCGGTTGGAAATCATGCTCCTGCTATTTCATCAATGACAACTAGCGATCCTGATAATTTAATTTTGATGGGTAGCTCAATTACATTAAATGTAAACTGGACAGACGAAGCTGCTGGTGGTCCGTATGCAGTTGATATCGACTGGAAAGATGGTTCTTCACATTCTGTGTTTACCGGAATTTCAGCTAATTCAAAATCAGCTACACATACTTATGCTAAAACCGGCGTTTTCAATCCGGTTGTAAAAGTAACAGATGGTGGTTCATTAGCTACTACTGCTATTTTCAAATACATCGTTTCTTATGTAAATTCTACTTATAGCACAACTGCTTCAGGTACATTCACTGCTCCTGCCGGTTCATATCCTGCAAAACCAAACTTATCTGCTAATAACAGAAGAGTTGAATTTGCTAACCATTGCAAACAAAAAGGTAATACGCCTGGTGTTTTTGATGGTGATTTAACATTGGAAATGGAAGGTGCTCATTTTGAATTTGAAACAGAAGATATCGATTGGGATTATTTAGCCGTATCAGGTTGTTATTTAGCTGAATTCAGAGGTACAGGTTATTTGTATGATGATGGACACAGTGGCGGTTGCCATGGTGGTTGTCATAATTCTTGTAACTATGGACATGCTAACCAAAATACAACTTTCGGAATCTTAGTGGTTCAATCTGACAAAACACGTAATGCTAGTAACAAAAACAAAATCCGTATTAAAATTTGGAACAAAAACACCAATGCTGTGATTTTTGATACTCAAATGGGTGACGATGATTTTGCTTTACCTACTACTACAATTTGTTCAGACAACACTATTAAAGTAAAAGTTCCTAATTCATGTGTTCCACGTTTGATTAATCCAACTTATACTAATCAACCAGAAGAAACAGAAAATACAACTTTAGCAACTGCAGCTGATTTTTCAGTGGAAGTATTCCCCAATCCATTTGTAAATGCAGCTACTGTAAAAGTTAACAGCGCTAGTACAGATAATGTTACTATTACTGTTTACAATGTAGTTGGTAAATTAGTTCAAGTTATTGCTTCTGCAAAAGCTAATGAAGCAATCAGCTTAGACAACACTTTACCTACAGGTGCTTATTTTGTTCACGTTAACCAAGGTAGCAATACCCAGGTTATCAAAATCGTTAAAAACGCTGAGTAATCACGTTTTTAATTTCCCCAAAAAGAGGGTGAGTCGGAAACGACTCACCTTTTTTTTGCAATCAAATGAAGGATGGGTATTGCGAGGGTGGGGGTATGCAATTTGAACCCACCGCAAGGGTGGGTTGTACGTTGGTGTTTTGGATTGTGCTGATGGTTTGCTCCTAGAACCCACCGCGAGGGTGGGTTTTGCTTTGGTGTTTTGGATCGTGCTGATGGTTTGCTCCGTTCAGCGTAGTCCTTGCCCGCCAACCATAAAATAAGATAAAATTTGGCGGGTCCCGACTACGCCCTCCATATCGGCGGACACGTTGCTGCGGCAAGCAATCTCCTGATTGCGTCCATTAAACACACATGCTTGTTGTAAACAATTAATATTCATTCAAACTTAAATTCTAAATTTTTACAAAGCTTTCTTTTTAATGGCTTCGTTTTACTAACTGACATACCTCTCTCGTAGAACAAATCGTTTTCTTGACTTTATTCTTACTTTCTTTTCCCCTGCCCGCCTCGAAACATAAAATATGGTATAAGGATCAAAGTATATTACATTGTCTAATTGTGTTTTTAGTACGTCGGCAGGCGGGTTGAAGAAAAGAAAGTAACAAAGAAAAATCAAGGCCTGTGATATGAACCTGGCAAAAGCTACCAAGCATTTTTTCTTGCAGCGCTTACCAAAAGTTCTCGTTAAAGTGTTTGTTTTCGTTCATCCCGATATGCTTTGATATAACTTATTCTCGTATTTCAATGGTGGCGCTTCCTCATCAAATTTTCTTTTAAAATACAAAAAGAAAATTTGAGGCAAACGCGCAAAATGCATGCTTGTATGCCTTTGGCATATTGTTTTGCTCAGAACCCTATCAAGGGCCATCTTTAGTCTCCGCAAAAACATTTTAATTCGTATCCATTGTTAGAGCTGCATCCTTGTATTCGCTCTTTAATAAACCGC
>JAHEYX010000277.1 GCA_023251415.1 Chitinophagales bacterium | reverse complement strand
TAATCGTATACTTTTGGTAAGCGCTGCAAGAAAAAATGCTTGGTAGCTTTTGCCAGGTTCATATCACAGGCCTTGATTTTTCTTTGTTACTTTCTTTTCATTAAGGAAAAGAAAGTAAGAATAAAGTTAAGGATACGATTTGTTGAACGAGTGGAAAATGTCTGTTAGTAAAACGAAGCCATTAAAACGAAAGTATTGTAAAAAGCAAGGATTCAATTTGAGAACGTAAACCTTATGATATAACGTGCTTTATCAGTTGCAACGCAATCTCTTGTCCGCCGATTGTATTTTGGCTGAGGTCGCATCATCCGTATGCCTCGAGTACTATAAACATGTAATCCCTACGGGATTATTGAAATCGTTATTTCAAACAAAATCATTAAATGGAATAGTTGAACGTAACTCCTAACACCATCATTTAAAAAATGCCATTTATAAATCGTATTCATTGTACCACGACGAATCAATGAATCCGTAGGATTCACATGATTATAGCAAAAACCGCCACGACATATTCTCGACCCTGTAGGGGTCGCACCATCATTTAACGAAATGTCACTTTTGTATCATATTCCTTATACCAAAATGAATTAATGCATCCCAAGGATATTACATCGTTATAACAAACATCGCCAAATACACATGCGACCCCTACGGGGTCGTACCTTACGTTTACAATATTTACTATAAACATGTAATCCCTACGGGATAATAAAAATACAGCATGTACATCTTTAGTAACTGTACTGTTTTCCATATTACTCAGCATGTAAAACGAAAACCAATCCATGATTTCTTAATTCAATCACATCTAATCACAGTTTATGAAATAGCTATCTAAAGAAAGTTGTCCTAAAGATGGATACGAATTAAAAAAGTTATTGCGGAGAGAAATTTCCGTCGGTGGCTGAGGCTCTCGAAGCCACAAAAACGTAATGCTCTTCGGTGGCTGAGGCCCTCGAAGCCACAAGAACGAAATGCTAGTAAGCCCTTATCGGTGCTTTAACACCGACTTCGGCTTTAAAACTTGATTTCAATTTTGCGGTATTATTAATTTGTTTTAAATTTGCCATAGCTTACAATACATGAATGTCGACTACATGTCGTCGATTTGCGAATACAAATCTTAGTGTATCTGTGGGCTTATTTTTTTTAAGGCTGTTAAAGGATTAGTGTAATTGTCATAATAATTACTTTTGTTGATTGTGGCGGAGGGATTGGAAATACAAATATATTTTGAAGAATAAAAAATGAATAATTAAAGCCTTTGGTATTTGACATCTGATTCACTGGTAATAGTCAAACAGAAACGGTACTATTTTCTTTTAGTATTTAAACACATTGTAGCATAAAAACAGCAATTGTTCTTGCGTTGAAAAAAGTGATTCATTGTATCTATCTAGTTCTTCTTTCTTAACACTTGCTAATGTAAAAAAATTTGTAACCTTATTTTCTTGCTTATCACATTCAAATAACTTTTCTACTATTATAAAACACTCATCCCACAATTTTAATTCTTGATCTTTAGTTAAATTTAACTTTGCTGATACTGTTTCTGAAATATTTCGAAATACATAAATTGTTCGTTTAAACCAATGTGGATGTCTTTTATCATTATCATGAAAGTGTTTTAACTCTTCAAGTTTGTCAATTCTATTAAGAAGTAAATATAGTATTCCAATCATACTGACTATCGCTATTCTGGGGCTATGTTTTGCCATAAAATCTAGGTGATTACACAACATTTTGGATGCAAACAAATCACTGTCTGTTTCAATTAAATGTCTGATATGATTTGGAAACCCACCAATTTTTTTTTGCAATTCAGCAAGTCTACCATCATTTAATCCTTTTCGAAATTGAACAAAATGGCCAACTTCATGATAAAATGTAAAAAGATTCCAAATTAAAAACATGAAATCAAAAGGGTCGAATCTGGTTAATTTATCACGTTGTATTATTTGTAATTCAAAAAAATCAAGCCAAATTTTTTTGTTAGCTGTTTGGTTAATTAATTTTTCTTTTAGTTTAAAATTGTCGAAAATTTTTCCCTTAAAAAAGATTAAAAAATAATTGTTGTCAAGGTGTTTAGCACATCCATTGTTGGAAGTGTTAGTTGAAATATAGAAATAACAATTTTCGCCTAGGATTTCTTTAATTTTTTCATCATTAAAAAAACGATATGCATAATCATAAATCCGATAACATTCAGTCTGAATTGGTTTATGTTCCAAGAATTCAATTTGTTCAATTTCAATTTTATCCAAATTGTCATCACATGGGAGTTGAACATTTTTAAGCTTCTCTTTCCATAAAGTATAATTTTCCATTTTTAATTATTAAAAAAGCGCCATTATGTTTAACCTTACTTAAGTAGTCGGTGATCAAACACTGACTTCGGTCTTATTTCAATGACTGTTAATTTTCTAATTTGAATTGCATTTACCCTTATCTCTTTGCTTAAATCAACGTCATTTCTTTTTTTACTCTTACTACTTACGCCTTTGAATCGTTGGATTACTGCGCTTTTTTACTTGTATAATTTCTTATTCAATAAGTTACCGAATGTTTATTTGTTAGCATGTTTTTTAAAAGTAAACCAAAATTCATACTATGTTTGCCAATGTAAAACGGGAACTAATTCACTATAATGATTGTGATTAGTCCCCGTTTACTCGAGTTCGTTTTATCTTTTAGAAGAAATGATTTCCAATTAATAAAACGACCTTCGAGATTTATCCATCTCCTCAAATGGAATTTATTTAAAAGGCGGCTATTTAAAATAGCCGCCTTTTCTATTTATTTTAAACACATCCTGTGGTGCTTCCACAATTCAAACATTTGTAGCACGTACCGCTACGAATGGTGCTGTGTCCGCAAGTAGTACAGGCCGGAGCATCGCCGCTGGTGTGTTTTGGAGCAAAGGTTTTAACTGCAACCGGTTTCAAATGTTTTGACGTTGCAGGTTTTGTTTCTGCAACCGGATCAGGTGTTGCTTTAGCTTCAAATTCTCCTTCGGCTTGCATTTCTTCAACCAATTCATTCGCTACCGGTTCGTTTGGCATGTGAACTAAATCCGTACGATTCAAGTATTCATGACCTAACAAACGGAAGATGAAATCTACTACAGATGTAGCACGTTTAATATTTGGATGTTCTACAAATCCGGCCGGTTCGAAGCGTGTGAACGTAAATTTATCGACAAACTCTTCTAAAGGCACACCGTATTGTAAACCAATAGATACGGCAATTGCAAAGCAGTTTAACATGCTACGGAATGCTGCACCTTCTTTGTGCATATCAATAAACAATTCACCTAAAGTACCGTCGCCGTATTCGCCTGTGCGCACAAATACTGCTTGTCCTTCAATTTTAGCTTTGTGGGTATAGCCATGACGTTTAGCCGGTAACGACTTACGTTCTACTATACGTGCCAAGGCATGTTTCAATGAAGTATCGGCACTGGCTTGCATGCGGTCGCTAATTTCATCCAACAATTCATCAACGGTTAATTGACTTAATTTAATTGGTTCAGCATCGGCAGCCACTTCTTTTTTCTTGCTGTCGCTTTTTGTTGAAAGCGGTTGTGATAATTTAGAGCCGTCGCGATAAATCGCATTTGCTTTCAATCCTTGTTCCCAACTTAAGAAATAACAGCTTTGAATATCTTCTACAATTGCTTCGTGTGGTAAGTTGATGGTTTTAGAAATAGCGCCGCTGATAAATGGTTGTACACTTCCCATCATACGGATATGTCCGTGCGCATGAATGAAACGTTTACCTTTTTTACCGCATTTGTTAGCGGTATCAAAAACCGGATAATGTTCTTCTTTCAAATAAGGAGCACCTTCGGTAGTCATGGTACCGCAAACGTATTCGTTAGCAGCATCAATTTGATCTTGATTAAATCCTAAGGCTTCCAATAAATGGAAATTGATATCGTTGTATTGTTCAGGTTTGAAGCCTAAGCGCATCATGGCATCTTCACCCAAGGTCCATTTGTTGATGGCGAAGTTAATTTCGAATGCACTTGGTAATGCAGCTTCTATTTTTTCTAAATCCGTTTTTGTTAATCCTTTGCTTAATAAAGCTTCGTGGCTAATGGCTTTACATCCGGCCAAAGTTCCATGTCCTTTAGCGTAGTTGATGATGGCTTCAATTTCGCTTTCATCATAACCTAAGGTATGTAAGGCATAAGGAACAGATTGGTTAATGATTTTGAAGTAACCACCACCGCTCAATTTTTTAAATTTCACCAAAGCAAAATCAGGTTCTACACCGGTGGTATCGCAATCCATTACCAAACCGATAGTTCCTGTAGGAGCAATAACTGTTGATTGTGCGTTGCGGTAGCCGTATTTTTCACCCAATTGCAAGGCATCATCCCATGCTTTACAAGCGGCTTTCAATAAATAGTCAGGACAGTATTTAGCGTTAATACCTTGTGGTTTGATGCTTAAGTTTTCGTA
>JAHEYX010000276.1 GCA_023251415.1 Chitinophagales bacterium | reverse complement strand
ACCATATCCTCCGGTAATATTGCATTTAACATTGGTAGGTGCTGCAAACGGATTACCTAAATTTTGTGAGGCGTATTCTAATGTCTGCCAAAAATCAAAAGTGCCTTTATCAATTTGACATACTTTAACTGTAATATGATTTCCTTTGGCAAAATAACTGTAATTCTTAAACAACAAGGAATCAGGAAGGGTGCGGTCGATACCACGATCCACCTTTACATTATAAGTGGTGCCGTTAATAAAATCATCAGTGAATACCGAATTCAAACCCGGTAAAAAACGACCATTATTAACCGAAGTAAAATAACGATAATAATTGCGTTGCGTACCATCTTCAGTAATGCGTGCATACAAACTAACAAAGGTGTCGGTTACCGGACGACCGGCTCGTGGCTCGGTCCAAAAAGAATCAATGGTTGAGGGGTAGGTGATACGTGTAGTAGCAGTGATTGACGGTTTACTTTCATTTTCTAATTGAATGCTTGAGGTATAATCGGTGTTTAACTTACCGGTATCGCCAAAGTTAAACTCGCTTAAATTAATTCCAACCGGACCTAAACCCGGAAAATTAACAACTGGACCGCCGGAAGCTCAGGTAAAGTCTAATCCTTTAACAGTATACACATAAGCCGTAAATGAACCAAAATTCAGCGCATATTCTTTTAACGGAATAGTATGTGTGCCATCACTCACCGTAACTGTTGCATTGTGTAAATAGCTGTTACTTAAGGAGGCGGCATTCAATGAGGAAAAAATATCTAACGACGAAGTAAGGTACAAATAGGGTGGTAAGCCATTTTCAATTATTCCTTCCACTACAGGTTTTTGTTCGGATGCCGGAACATTAATTTTAAATTCTTTCTCGCATGAATTCAAGAATAGTATTCCTAATAAAGCAAAAAAGGCAATTCTAAGACGCATAAAAAGTGTTTGAGTGAGCAAAATTACATTACCAAAAGGAAAGAAAGCTATTGGAATTGTTAATTAAACAAAAAGATAAGCATTTAGTTTAGAACCGGTTCTAAATAAAAAAAGCGGATAAAACCTTTTTTAAATGGCTTTATCCGCTTCCTTGAAGAGCTTGTCTATTATTTTCTATTTCCAAACAAACGTAACAAATACAAGAATAAATTTACAAAATCGAGGTACAAGCTTAAGGCACCTAAAATGGCTATTTTAGCGGTACTGGTATCATTGCGAATGGCTTCTATCCCGATGTTTTTAATTTTTTGGGTATCATAGGCAGTTAATCCTACAAAAACTATCACCCCAATATACGAGCTGATCCAATATAATAACTCGCTTTGCAGAAACATATTTACCAATGAAGCCAGTATTAATCCTACTAAAGCCATTATTAACAAACCGCCCATAGTAGTCAAATCTTTCTTGGTAAAATAACCGGCTAAGGCCATTACACTGAAAGTACCGGCAGTAATAAAAAACGTTGTGGCTATACTTCCGGAGGTATAAGCTAAAAAGATAAAGGACAAGGTTGCTCCATTAACTATAGAATACAATAAAAATAATGCCGTTGCTACCGCGGCACTGATACGGTTAATCAGGCTTCCAATTCCAATTACTAATAATAATTCTGCTCCGATTAAGGCGTAAAAGACGATACGGTTACCAATGATTAATTCCAATAAAGTTTGCGAACTGGCAACAAATAAGGCTGTAAAGGCTGTAATGGCCAAAGCAGCGCTCATCCAACCAAATACGCTAGTCATATACTTGTTTACCGCACTGCTAATGTAAGCTTCGTCATGAATTTCGACATTGTCGATAATAGTTGATCTCATATAATTTAATTGATTTGAATACAAATGTAACGAAGAATAGTCATTATTGTTTAGCCGTTAGGAAAAAATTAACCCTTGCCGAGGTTAAAATTAGACACCAGATCCTTTCCATTGTTACCCGGCTGTCATTGCTACTGAATCTTAGTATTAACTTGTAAACTTATGCTCATTTACAACCGGTAGATTTAGTAGTAAGGTATCATTTCGTAAACAATATGCTAACTAAAGTTTAAGTTTCAGGTAACATTCGCGTAACACTAGGTCGATTTCTTTGCGTCAATAAAAATAAGAACAAATGAAATTAAAATCTGGAATCATTCTCGGTTTATTGGCCATCGGAGGAATGGCTATTGCACAAGGTTTAGTTAGTGTTAAAATTAAAGGCTCGGATACTGTTTTGCCTTTAGCTCAAAAAGTTTCTGAAAACTACATGAAAGCCCATCCGGGAAGTAAAATTACCGTAATCGGAGGTGGTAGCGGTGTTGGTATTGCAGCTTTAATGGACGGAACTACCGATGTAGCAATGAGCAGCCGTAAAATTAAGATGAGCGAAAAGATGAAATTGCAAGAAGCAGGTAAGAATACTAAAGAAGTAATTATCGCCAACGACGCTTTAGCAGTGGTTGTTAATACAGGTAATAAGGTTTCTCGTTTAACGCGCGAACAATTAGAAGGTATATATACCGGTAAAATTAAAAACTGGAATGAAGTAGGTGGTGATGATGCTAAAATTATCGTTTACAGCCGTGAATCCTCTTCCGGAACTTACGATTTCTTCAAAGAACACGTAATGAGCAATAAAAACTATGCTTCAAGCGTATTAAATATGCCTGCTACCGGAGCTATCATTCAATCGGTTTCTCAAACAAAAGGTGCTCTTGCTTATGTTGGATTAGCTTATATCGAAAAGGATGTAAAAGCTTTATCGGTTTCTTACGACAAAGGTAAAACGTACACCATGCCTTCTGTTGCGAACGCACAAAACAAAACATACCCGATTGTTCGTCCGTTGTATTATTACTACACCAGTACTGTCGAAAAAAATATTAAACCTTATATCGATTATATCCTTTCAGCTGAAGGTCAGAAAACCGTATTGGCTGTTGGTTATGTACCATTAACTAAATAATATTTTCAACTGTCAGTTTTAGTTTAATCGATGGTCGGGTTTGTCAAAGCAAGCTCGGCCATCTTCCATAAAATCAATGAACAAGAGAATACTCAAAAGATATTTCGAGAAATTTATTGAATCGGGTTTGATGATGAGCAGTCTGGTAACTTCCATTACCGTTTTGCTTATCGTCATTTTTCTGTTTAAAGAAGGCTTTACCTTATTTAATCGTTCTCCCATCGAAAAGGGGATGGTGATGGTTGTAAATAAATCCAATCCGGTTAATGCTTTGGATGCGGCTGAAATTAAACAAATATTCGACCAACAAAGTACGCATTGGTCTGATTTCAAAGGTACTTCTGATTCTATCCAATTATTCCGTATCGATGAAATCGGCAATTATTATACTGATGAGCAGATCGGCGAAAACTTCGAAAACATTCCGGTATTGTTAAGCCGTTTATTAGACAGTATTCCAAATATGGTGGCTTATGTTCCTCAAAAATACACCCAAAGCGGTTTTAGAGGAAAAGTGCTTACAGTTAAAGCCATTTCCTTAAGTCAGTTTTTATTTGGTACCCAATGGTTTCCTTCGGCTCAACCTGCTGCACAAGTAGGCATTATGCCGCTATTGTTAGGTACCCTTTGGGTGAGTTTAATAGCCATTCTTATTGCCTTGCCTTTTGGCTTAGCTACCGCTATTTACATGGCCGAAATTGCACACAAGCGCACGCGCAATTTGCTCAAACCGGTTATTGAATTATTAGCAGGCATTCCTTCAGTTGTTTACGGATTCTTTGGGTTGGTGATTGTGGTGCCTGAAATACAACGCTTGTTCAATCTCCCTGTAGGAGAATCGGCATTAGCCGGTAGTATCATTTTGGCTATTATGGCTTTACCAACCATCATCAGTATCAGCGAAGATGCCTTGCGCAGTACGCCACGTGCCATGCGTGAAGCAAGCTTAGCCTTGGGGGCTACTAAATGGCAAACCATTGCTCGTGTGGTTATTCCGTATTCCTCCTCCGGTATTACTGCCGGTGCTATTTTAGGTATTGGTCGTGCGGTTGGTGAAACTATGGCCGTTATTATGGTTACCGGAAACGCCGCTGTTATTCCACACAGTATACTCGAACCGGTACGAACTATTCCGGCCACCATTGCTGCCGAATTAGGTGAGGCTCCCCAAGATAGTGTTCACTTCAAAGCCTTGTTTGCATTAGGTTGCGTATTGTTCTTATTCACTTCCGTAATTAATATCATTGTTGCTTACATTTCCAGAAAAAGAAAATAGTGCCTACTCGTATGATTAATTTAAAGAAACTCAAACAAAACATCGCATTCACCTTATTTCGCTTAATGAGCGGTATGGTGGTTTTGGCCTTGTTTGCCATATTGGCTTTTATCATAGTACGCGGAATTAGCGTAATCAACTGGAACTTTTTAAGCACCATGCCTGAAGATGGAATGACCAAAGGGGGTATTCTTCCAGCCATTGTAGGTACTTTATGCTTAATTGCCGGTAGTGTTATCATTGCTTTTCCAATCGGTGTTTGC
>JAHEYX010000275.1 GCA_023251415.1 Chitinophagales bacterium | reverse complement strand
AGCATAAGCTACTCCGCTAGAAGCTGTTTGGGTTCCCAAACCATTATGAAATCCAAGTATTGGATTACAAATGTTAAAATAATCAGGGGTCCCGCAAAAGCTAAACCAAAATTTCGAATAATACAATTGGCTGCCATTATCAGGGCAACTATCTTTTTCTTCAAAACTTGGATTCGGCACCAAATTCTGCCCAAAGCAATAATTAACGCAAATAAAAAAGAAAAGGAATAATAAATAACGCATGTGGCTGTTGTTTAGGGTAAACCAAAATTAAGTAAAAATTAATAAAGGGTTTACAGTTTATTCTAGGAGGAACTGTTGTTTGATTAACGGCTTCTTCAACTTAAGTTACTTTATGCAATCGTTTTCAAAACTGGATATACATTAACGCTTTTGTAAGTGCGCATACATGCGGTAGTTATCAATAGCTATACTTCCATTACTTAACCTGCAATTATTTTTTTACTTCTAATTCAAATGACTTTAATCTGCTTTCTAATTGTGCAATTTGGTTTTGAAGTTTTTCAATTGTTAAAGTTAAATTTTCTACTTCATTATTCCCCTTTAATAAATAAATATGTTCAGCAGCAATGCTACCTTGAACATGCAAGGTATAAAGCGGGGCAGCAGTATTGATTCCGACATTCACTTTATTGCCCAGAATTAAACTATTGCTTTTAGTGGCATAAGCATTGGCACCAATTAAAGTTACATTGAAAAGAGTGGCTTGACTAAGTTTGGTATTAAAACCTAAAAAGGTATTATTATGCCCAAGTAAGCTCGTACTACCTGCATTTAATCCCAACATTATATTCGTTGTATCTCCATTATGCCAAAGCACATATCTGTCTCCAATTTTAAAACCTGTATGACTAATAGTATTGTTATAAGTTGTTTGAAACACATTTAAATTACCCGTTGTAGTCCATTGGCCACAAATGGTGTTGCTAGTGAAGAAATTTAACGGTTCATTGGAGATAGTTCCCATTTCTACTGAAGGAGTGGTTGTACTGCTAATATAAAACTTTTGCACTCCATTTCTATACATGCGCCAAAATGTTGAAATATTAGGTGCATCTGTTCTGAAAACTTCGCCTAAAGTTGTAATACTTCCATTTATTGGTAAAAGCATGTTTGTTCCGTCTATATGTAGAAGCGAGTTAGTACTTCCTGCGCCAAAATAACCTACACCAATACTTCTTAGCCAATTATTTGTATTTGCTGAAGTATTATAGGTTGAGCATACCAATTTCCAGATGAACCATTGATAATAAATTGAGCAAATAAATTAGTTGAAAATAAAACGGATATGAACAAAAATAAAAGAATTTTAGACAAAGTATTTTTCATACCTGAATCAATTTAATTGTGTTGGATTATTATTTTTTTAATTATTTTTCTATTTAAATTAATCATAATTTCTAGCAGATATACACCTTCCGGTATTTCAAGACATTTAAAGTTATATTGGTATGTCTGAACATTTTTTGATTGTATAGTTCTACCTAAAATATCAACTAATTGAATAGTATTAATTATTTCTGTTGATGAAAGCATGAACTCATCATTTGCAGGATTAGGGTATATTGTAATTAAAGCTTTTGAATCAATATTTGGCTTTATGAAAGTCGGCGTACAATTTAAAGACGCATCATTTGCTAAAAAATTACTAACAAAATTAGGCAATCCTTGTGTAGGTATTCTACCATTTAATGGAATGCCTCCTTTATGAACATCACAGCCTACACCAATTGAATCTGGAAATAAAATATAAGACAGTGAATCTCCTGAAAGATTTCCTTCAACACAAGAATATATTTTACCATCAACACCAATTTGAAAATCTTGAGCTATTGAATATTGTGGGCTAGTATAAACTCTTTGTTTAGAGTTACTGATTAGTAAAGCGTTCAAGCTTGTTAGGTTATATTGGTATATTTTTATTTGATTGTATCCAGATTCTTGATACAGTAACTTACTATTTGGCGAAAATACAATCCCTGATTGTGTAGTATCTAAAGCCTCTTTAAATAAATCATTAAATACTCCATTAATAGTATTAAATTTAAATATTTCGAGAGTATCAAATCCATGATGAAATGCAAACCAGCCATATTCTACCCAATTTGCAGCAAATTGTCCATTAGGTGAAAATATTAGATTTCTACCACCACCATTTGCATGATATTGTTGCGCCCAATTAAAATCACTTCCTGCTTTACTTATAATTGGTATGGTATCAAATCCATAAGAGTTAAGATTGTAAACAATAAATGAATCACTTTGTCTGGAGTGACTAACAATCCAATAGCCACACCCAGTAGCATCCTTTGTCGCAGCTAACATTTCTGCGGCAGGCTTGAATAATTGTTTAGCTTTTACGACAACTTCTCCTAACCCACCTTGCCTTTTAATATTTACAATTGAATACCTTAAACCGTTTTTATATTGGTGTTGCCAACCATCTACCGTGAAGATGTAATAAATACTATCATTTTCTGGTTGAGGAACAATAATACATCGGTTACGAGGATCTGCGAATTGACCTACTCCAATTGAATCACCATTTTGCATCTTTAAGTGATTTTTACTCCAAACAGTTATTCCATCTGTGTAAAACAATAAATTACCATTTGTATCACTTATTATCGAACTATTAGTATTGCAATTAAGTTTACCGGAGGTATCTGAAACAGGATGTCCACTAGAAAAATCTAAGCCACAGCCATTACCAAAATACCAATGATTTGTTCGTTTGAAGTCTTGGTTTTGGGCTTTAATTTCAAAAATAATTCCTATCCAAAGAATAATAATTAATAGTAAAATCTTTAATATACAGATATAATTTTTAAACATATAAATTTACCTTTGAAAACTTCCAAATTTTATATTGCCAGTAAGAATGTGGCTGTTGTTTAGGGTAAACCAAAATTAAGGAAAAATAAATAAAGGGTTTACGAATTATTTCAGGAGGAACTGTTGTTTGATTAACGGCTTCTTTATGTATTAGCTCATTAATAAACCGCCATCAGACGTAATTTTGGTGAAAGGACGGAAACACGTTCTGCGCTCTCCTCACTGTTTCTCATTCTGATTTATGTCGGAGGTCAAACTCCGACATTGGCTTTCGTATTCAAAAATTACAACATATTAACTCAACATTAATCTGTGAAACAAATTATGGTAATTGATATTGAAGTAAGTTAAATAACGAAAAGCTGATGTTGGAGTCTGTTCACCGACTTCTTCAAGAAGGGTAACTTCGAGGAAACGCATCGCCGAGGAAACGAACCTCCAAGAAAGTCACGTTCAATTACGCTACTCTAGATAAATGCTTCCAAAACAGCATGTTCATTAACACCAATTACTTAACGTTTCTCGCAAATCATTTTTTTGGTAGCAATCAATTGACCATCTGCAATTAAAGAATACGAATAAACACCCGAGCTTAAATTGGCTGCATATACGGTAATTGAACCTGCTCCGCGTTCGCTAATTTTATATTCTTTTAATACCAAACCGCTTGAAGTATAAAACATAATTTTAGCGGATTGAACTGTTTCAGGTATAGTGTAGGTTATTGTTGTTTGTTCGGCAAATGGATTAGGAGCATTTTGATCTAATATAATTGCTAAATCACTCAAGGTTACAGAACCTGTTGGAAGTGTTGTGCTGCTTGGAGTTGTTGTAGTTAAACCGCAACAGTTTTCAAGCGCAGCTAATTTGGTTTGTAGCGCTTTATTGGTAGAATCTAAAGCTTGTACAGCGGTAATTAATAAAGGAATCATAGCAACATAATTAACACCTTCAAATTGTTGTGCAGGATGAATAATTGTGCCATGTGCGTCAACTTGAGCAGGAGTACACATGGTATGTACTAATTCTGGTAAGTTCTTTTTAACCTCATCGGCAATTAAACCAAATTGTTTACCGTTTGGCAGGTTCATTCCTTCATTTTCTGTTGTTTTAAAGTTATAAGTAGAAGGATGCAAAGCAGCTAAAAGTTCTAAACTAGTTTTCTTTGTTATAGGATTAATATTTTCTTTCAGACGACGATCAGAAGCTTGAAACCAACCTGCAGTAGTTCCTATATTACCATTGAAGTAACCGGCCCAATAATTTGTAGTATCCATAGCTTCTCCATAAACCGCAAAATTGGTAGTATTTGGTTTATAAGTACCATCAACTGTACCTCTTACACCAATATTGTATTTGCCATTTATAGCATTAAAATCGCCGCCGATATTAATATTGTTAATTGTATTATCTCCATTATAAATTTCAGAGCGTCCGTAAACACCAACCAAATCAGTTAGGTGGGTTGAATTAAAATTCCCTTTATTAATAAAGCGACCTGCATAAGCATTGGTAAAAGCCGTTTCACCATACTGATCTGTTACATTTATTACATCTAATTTTGCAGCCAATATGTCGGTTAGATTATACCCAATACCCACATCTGCCAACGCATTTT
>JAHEYX010000274.1 GCA_023251415.1 Chitinophagales bacterium | reverse complement strand
CTCCATTCTTTTGTCTGCAAATAAAAGCCTTTATCTCCCCACCCAAATGAAACGAAACGTGTTGCAGTATCTGTTTTCGTCGCACATTGTAATGGAAGTACCATGCTCCAATCTTGAACTTCATTTTTGTAAGGAAGCACTAAATCGGTATGAACTCCATTCGTTAAAATAAAGATTGGAACTGCATCTGCGGTGCAAGTAACGAAATCGTTGTTTACAGTAATTTTAGCTAATCCAAAAGCAATTGCTAAATAAAGCATAACGAAAATGACAAGCGCTAGAAAAGCTCGCCCTAAATAAATTAAAATTAATTTAGCCGTTTTCATCTGTATAAAGAAATACGAGTTGTTGGTAATACTTGGTAGAACGTCAATTTAGTCTTCCTTATTTTCTTCCAAGTCGCCTTCAATTGCTTTTAATTTTTTTTCACAAACAGCAATCAGTTTATTGGCCAGTTTTACCTGATCGGCCAATTGATCCAATGGTATTTCACCTTGTTCAACTTGTGCAACCAATTTCTGCAATTGCTCAAATGCTTCGTTATAACTCGAAGGGTTTTTCATGATGTATTTTTTTGGTAAGGCTGGTAACTAAAGTTTCATTTTTTAATCGAATGTGTAATTCATCTGCAAGGTGTAGCTCATCGGGGTTCACCATTATCTTATTGCCTTTCATAACAATGGCAAACCCACGATCCAAGATAGATTGCAGACTTGCTAATTTAACCATTCGCTTGGCATAACTTAACGCCTCTTTGGCTCGCTTCAGTTGTTCTTGCACTGCATCATGCATTCTTCTTTTTAAATCAATTAATTCGTTTTCAAATTCGAAATTATGTTCAATAAAAAGCGCCGCTACTTTTGTTGGTGTTTTTAATTCACGTGCCATTAAATCGACAATACTTTGATTGCGATCGTGTCCTATGCCGGTAAATATTGGTATCGGAAAATTAGCAACGGCTTTAGCCAATTCATAATCTTCAAAGGGCTTAAAGTCGGTTTGAGCACCGCCTCCTCGAACAATCGCTATGGCATCGAAGGTTCGTTCGCTTTGTTCAATTAACTGCAATTGTTCAGCTATCGCCAAATGTGCTTGATCGCCTTGTATGGTAGTTAAAAATGCAGTTACTTGAAATTGAAAACCATATTTGTTTAATCGCAATTCTTGCAAAAAATCACGTTGCCCATCTGAATTCGGTGCGGTGATTAAAGCAATGTGTTTTATAACCAAAGGCAATTCCAGCCTATTGTTGAAGGTGCGATACCGATCATCATACCATTGTATCGTTTGCGGATTTTCTTTCAGTAATCGCGCTAGTGTTTGTTGCCGCTCCAGTTCAAGGGTTCCAATTGTATGCGCCACATCAATTTGCAACACATCTAAATTTAATCCATAAATCGGATGAAATCGAACCCTCACTTTACAGTTTATTTCTATTCCATCTTTAAAGGGTTGCTTGGTTACTTGTTCAAATTTTTCAATTTCATGATAAGTAGTTGACCAAAAAACGGCTTTCACTTCAGCAGTTTTTACACCATTATCATTATCTTCTAAGGTTAAATAACAACGTCGGTTACGCTCGTATTTTTTTACATTCATCACCCGTGCCTTTACCCAAAACACTTCATCATCAAAATGCTGTTGCATCATTTGTTGAATGAGCGTTAGCAAGTAAACAAGTGGAATAGGTTTTTGCATGACAAAATTTTAGTACGGCTAAGTTAATTAAAAGGCAATACTTATTTCCTGAACTTGTTCGTCAAAATTATTTGCAATGGCATGAATAGCCTCCTTACAACTTTAATTAATGGAGTTGAAGGCTGGTGCTGTTAATACGCCTTAAGCTTTATTCTTCGTATTTCTTTAATTCGCAAACCCCATTTTCTACTACGGCATAGGTGTCGTATTTGAGCCAGTCGCCCAAGTTAATATAGTTACTTGAAGGGCCCACTTCTAAATTCAGTGGTAAATGTCGATGACCAAAAATAAAATAATCGTAATGCTGTTGGCTTAATTTGCGCTTAGCATATTGAAAGAGCCATTCTTCTTTACCAAAATTTTTCTCATCTTTTGTAGTACTGGCTTTTCTGCTTCTTCTACTCCAGAAATTGGCAACACCTACACCAATATCCGGATGTACCCAACCAAATAACCATTTACAAACCGGATTCGTAAATACTTTTTTCATCAATTTAAACCCGATATCACCAGGCCCTAAACCATCGCCATGTCCAATAAAAAACCGTTTACCTTGTATGGTGTGTTCTACCGGATTTCTAAAAACCGGGATACCGAATTCTTCTTCAAAATAATTACGCATCCACAAATCATGATTGCCGGTAAATACATAAATTGGAATACCGCTATCTTTCAACTCCGCTATTTTTCCTAATAAACGTACATAACCTTTGGGAACAACTGTTTTGTATTCAAACCAAAAATCAAAAATATCACCTACAAAATAGATGGCCTCAGCTTGCGCTTTAATAGCATCTAAAAAACGACAAATTTTCTTTTCGCGTTGTGCGCTAGCTTGTAAGGTAGGTGTACCTAAGTGAAAGTCGGAAAGGAAATATGTTTTTTTCAAATGACGAATAAGCTTTGGGGTGTTTTCAGTGTAGAATCAACCATCAATAAAGGTGGTTTCATAAGGTGGTTCCGTTTCTTGGTATTGTTGCATTTTCATTTGATGCATTACTTTACTTTCCAAATCAGGCATAGCAGAATAAAATGCTAAGGCTTCATCCAAAAGTTTTTCAATGGCTACAATATCATCCATTAAAACCAATTGCGAACGGAAAATTTTACTATCAGGCAAATTTTTCAAATAATTACTGTAATGACGTCGCATCTCCAAAACACCTAATTTCTCTCCCTTCCATTCTAAACTGCGGTGGAAGTGCTTTTTGCATGCGGTTATTCGTTCTGAAATGCTTGGTGGTGCTAATACTGTTCCGGTCTTTAAGAAGTGTTTTATCTCCCTAAAAATCCAAGGATTACCAATACTTGCCCGCCCGATCATGATTCCATCTACGCCATATTTATTTTTATAAGCCAATGCTTTTTGCGGACTATCGATATCACCATTGCCGAAAATCGGAATGTGCATGCGCGGGTTATTCTTAACCTCAGCAATTAAAGTCCAATCTGCTTCGCCTTTGTACATTTGTTGACGAGTACGCCCGTGAATGGTTAAGGCCGCTATACCAATATCCTGCAAACGTTCGGCTACTTCAACAATATTCTTTGTTTGCTCATCCCATCCCAATCGTGTTTTTACGGTAACCGGCAAATGGGTAGCCTTAACAACAGCTTGTGTCATTCGTACCATTTTATCGATATCGCGTAAAATACCTGCACCGGCACCTTTACAAGCCACTGTTTTTACCGGGCAGCCATAATTGATATCAATAAGTTCGGGATTGGCTGTTGTAGCAACGCGCGTTGCTTCTTCCATACTAGAAATCTCAGAACCAAAAAGTTGTATACCAATTGGGCGTTCATAGCTGAAAATATCGAGCTTCTGACGACTTTTACGTGCATCACGAATCAAGCCTTCACTGCTAATAAATTCGGTGTACATCAGGTCTGCACCGGCATCTTTACAAACGGCACGAAACGGTGGGTCGCTAACATCCTCCATGGGAGCCAACAACAACGGAAATTCCGGTAATTCGATATGAGCTATTTTAGGCACGTTGGCAAAATTACATTAATTATTTGGAGTGGAAGTATCGGCTAATAAATTTGCAGTAGCAATCCATTCTTCCACACTTAATTGCTCGGCACGCTTGTCTAATAATGCGGCGTCTATTTTCTCGATTGCATAATGACTCACCGAACGTAACGCATTGCGTAAGGTTTTGCGTCGCTGCATGAATCCGGCTTTCACGATATCTTTAAACAAAGGTTCATCGGTAATTGGTGTAGCATGTTGCTTACGAACCAAGCGGATTACCCCACTCATCACTTTGGGTGGTGGATCGAATTGATACGGATGTACATCAAACAAATAAGTAACATCATAATAAGCCTGGGTTAAAATAGACGTTACGCCATACACTTTGCTGCCGTGTTTCGAAGCAAAACGTTGAGCTACTTCTTTTTGAAACATCCCCACCAGTTCTACAACTTGCGAACGATTATCAATCACCTTAAAGATGATTTCAGTAGAGATGTTATATGGGAAGTTTCCTATTATCGTCATGGGTCCCTTAAAATGCTGCTCAAAATTCACTTTCAAAACATCTTCATGAATAAAGCGAATACCCGGAAACTGCTGTGGTATGGACGCCGCCACACGATCATCCAAATCAACTGCAGTAAGCAATTGTTGATAGCGAGGAAATAAATACTGTGTCAACACGCCTCCTCCCGGTCCGATTTCCAAAACGGGTAAGGTGGTATTTTCTAATGCCTCTACAATGCGCATGGCACAATCTTGATCGATTAAAAAATGCTGACCTAAAGATTTCTT
>JAHEYX010000019.1 GCA_023251415.1 Chitinophagales bacterium | reverse complement strand
TCAATACAATTCTCATAACGTAGGCAATTCAACAGTAAAGAAATTTGCATCATCAACGGCAACAACCGGCGTGGTACTTAAGAAAGCATACAACTGCTGCAATTGTTTCAAGCCTTGACGTGTACTGCTTTCTGCTTGCGTGCGCAATTGCTTGTTGTTACGAATAGCAATTGTTGTTTCTGTTATTTCAATACGAATTTGAAGTGGTGTTGCTGCTGCCACAACATTGTGTTTAATGGCATTATCAATCAGCATTTGCAATACGGCATTTACGATTCCTTTATCTGCGGCTTGTGGTGCTATACTCAGCTCAACTTGCAATGCATTATCATAACGCATTTGCAAAATAGAAAGGTGGTGTTTTAAGAAATCCAATTCGGTTGCAATACTGACTACTTCATTTTCTTTGTGCTCCAAAACATAACGATACACTTTTGCCAAATGCCGTAGATAGGTTGAAGCGAGCTCCGGATTGACTTGTATTAAACCATCTAACGATGATAACGTATTGAACAGAAAATGCGGATTAACTTGATTTTTTAATTGATGGTATTGCAAATTGGCTTTCTCTTTTTCGAGTGCCAGCGTTTTTAATTGCAACTCGGTATTACTTTGTATTGAATGTTGCCATTGGTTAAACGTGAATAAAAAGTATTGCAAAAAATTAAACAAGGTGATAAACAAAATGAATAAAGTGGTCATTAATACCTTCAATTCATTAGATGGTTTATAGGGCATGCGGAAGGAAGCTACTGTAAACAGTGCAATTAATACGGGCGATGCAACCAATAAAGTAATGCCGCTTTGAATCAAAATACGTTTGATTGGATTGGCAGTTAAGGGATATCGTTCGTGTAAACGTTTAGTGAGGTAAGCCACAAAATTCCAGAAAGCCACAAATATCCCAAACTGAAAAATAGAAATGCAAACGTGAACCGGTATGCTCCATTGTGGAATTAAGTAATAACGCACTACCCCGATCAAACAGGTAAACAGCAAAATCAAACTGTAGGGTAAATACTTAAGATTCATTTTACAATAGTACTAAGAAAAATGTTATTGCTTAATAATCAATCCATCACTCATTTCAATGATGCGATCACTTTTGGCAGCGAAATCCGGATCGTGTGTAACCGTAATGATGGTTTGTCGATTATCGCTACACAGTTTTTTAAAAATCTCGAATACGTTCATCGAATTGTTTTTATCCAAATTGCCCGTAGGTTCATCACACATAATAATGGCCGGATCATTAATTAATGCTCGTGCAATAGCTACACGTTGTTGTTGACCGCCCGATAATTTAGAAGATAATTTATCGGCATAATCTTGCATACCAACCAACTCTAATTTAGCCATAGCACGTTCTTTCACTTCCGACGAACTGTATTTATTCAATTTCAAAGCCGGTAACATCACATTTTTCAATGCCGAAAATTCAGGTAATAAATAATGAAATTGAAATACGAAACCTAAGTGTTCATTTCTAAACTTAGCCAATTGATTTTGCGACCAACCATTTAAGTGTTGTCCCATCATGTACATATCGCCCTTATAATCGGTGTCCATAGTAGAAAGTATATAGAGCAAAGTCGATTTACCGCAACCGGATTTACCCACTATTGATAAAAATTCACCTTGCTCTACAGTAAAGCTTACGCCCTTTAAAATTTGCAAATCAGGATTTTCGGGAAATGACTTTACAATGGCTTTTGCTTGTAATATTGATTCCATAAGTTAACCTCTGATGATTTTTACCGGGTCGATTTTAGCTGCTTTTAAAGCCGGCATATAGCCTGCAATCAAAGTTGTTACAAATCCAAAACTAACCCCCATTAAATAATGTTTTACTAAAAAATTAACCGGAAAAGTATTGATGCGCACAAATTGTCCGGCCGGAAATGGTGTAATCGAAAGCAAATAGCTTATTCCAAATCCAATCAACAAACCCAATCCTGCTCCTAAAATACCAATGATTAAAGATTCCAATAAAAACACCGATACAATTTGCGGACTTTCAAAACCGGTTGCTTTTAAAATGGCGATGTCCTTCATTTTGCTGATGATGTTCATGTTCATGATATTGTAAATTCCAAAACCTGCAACAATTAATAAGGTAAAAGAAATAACAAAAGTCATGATGTTACGAATCGATTCACCGGCTAATAAAGAGGCATTGGCTTCTTGCCAATCTTCCATGTATAAATTGGGATATACTTTTCTTAATGTTGTTTTAAAGGCGGCTGCTTCATCCATCACATTCATCTTCACGTTTAAATCGGTTACATACGATGGATCACGTGCCACTAATTTTTGTACCGTAGCCAATGAGGCATAACTTTTAGAATCATCTAACATCGAAATACCATAAGAAAAGATGCCCACTACTTTCACCAAATGATTGGCTCCTTGAGGAGTAGTTAAACTAATGCGATCACCTACTTTAACCGAAGCTTTTACCGCTAAACCATGTCCCATCACAATTACATCGGTTCCTTTTAATAAATCGTCCCAATTGCCTTCTTCCATTTTACCGGAAGTTAAATACAATTCATCTTGTTTACGCACATCTACTCCTGAAATTGTACCCGGTATTTGTACCGGACCATTATTAAAAAACACTTGCGTGGTAACCGAAGGCACAACGCCTTTAACACCGGGCATAGCAGCAATTTCGGCAGCTACTTGCATTCCGTTTTTTATTTTAGGCAATACATTTTTCGGACGTTGGTGTTGCAAAACCACCCAGTTCTTTGTTTCCGTTGATGCCGGCTCCACAATGGCATGTCCGTTTAATTGTATGGGATTGTAGATGTGAATATGCGGGGTATTGTCCATGGCCATATCTTCCATAAACTGATTCACACCCGTCATGAAACTGATCATCACAATAAACATGCTGATACCAAAAGTTACCCCCAGCATAGCTATGATGGTTTGTTTCTTTTTGGTAAACAGATGCGTTAAGGCAATTTCTGCTATTAATTTGGTATTCATTTCGGTAAAACGATTGTAGTAGCTGCAGTAATTCCGCTACTGATTTCTACAAATTCTTTGTCTTCAATGCCTCTTGTAATTTTAACTTTTTCGATGCCTTTATCCGATTTAACCCAAACCGTATCTCCTTTGGCAATAGCACTTTTCGGCAAAGTGAGTACCGATTTGTTTTCGACGATGATAATATTGGCTTCTACATTTAAACCGTAAATATTAGCGGGCAAAGCCTCATCGAAAGTAACATCTACGCGCACCGATTGTTCTACACGATCCAATACCGGATATATTTTACTGATTTTAGCATGCCATATTTTATCCGGAAATGCATCAATGGTAATGACTACTTTTTGATTCATTTGAATCTTGTACAAATCCGATTCATCCACAGCTAAACGTGCTATTACTTTACCGGCGCCTATTAATGCTACGGCTTGATTTGGCATCACCAAATCGCCTTCGTGTTTGTAAATTTCATACACAATACCATCCGTTAACGATTGAATACCTGCATTGTGAATTTCATTGGCTGCCTGATTCAATTGATTATTGGCTTGTTGCTTTTGCAAAGCCGCATTGTAAGTGGCATTTAAGTATTGTTGTTTCAAACTATTGAATTCTCTTCTGCTGCTTTCCAATTGCAAAGCATATTTTTCAAAAGCACTTTTTGAAATCGCTTTTGCCGCATACAAGCGTTGATAGCGATCGCATTGCAAACTATCATTAGTTACTTTAGCACGCGCCAATTCGATACGATTACCCAATTCGCGCAATACCGGCGCATCGGCATCGGTTAATGGCATCGTTTTTTGCACAATCATTCGAGCCGATTCTTCAAGTGTATGTCGGTTACTGCTGCTGAGTTGAAACAAGACCTGACCGCTTTTAACCGCATCACCTTCTTTAACCAACTCTTTCAACAAATACCCATCGGTAGTTGCCAATAGCTTGTAGTCTTGATCGGTAATTAACATACCCGAAGCATACACCGCTTCAGTTAAATTGCGTTGTTGGGCTTTTAACTCTTGTTGTTTAGGTTTGCAAGCCGTTTGTACGAGCACTAATGCTGTTAGTGCTGCCATTAAAGGTATTTTCATTCGAAGCATATTTAGTGAGTTTGAGTAGTTTGTTGTAATAAGGTATAAAAAAGGATTCCATCGGTTAAGTTCTGGTAGTAATCCATTTGGGTTTTTAAATAATCGCGATAGACGGTGTTAAATTCTTCCACTTCCATAACCCCTTCTTTCACTTGCAATAAAGCGATGCGTAAGTTTTCATTGCAATTACTCAGCTTTTGTTGCAATGAACTATTTTGCAAACGGGCGATACGGTAACTGTTTTCCCATTCGTGTTGTTGTTGCAATAATTGGTTGCTGATGCGTTCTTTTTCTAAACCGGCGATTTGCAATTGAATAGCGCTTTTTTGCATTTGATGCGCATTGAATGTGCCATTAAACAACGGAACATCCAGTTTTAAACCGATACTGTTAACGTCATAACCGGCATGGGTATTGGGATCGAAGCGCATTTGCCAGTTGTAGGCATATTTACTGTACAAAGCTAATTTAGGTAAAACAGCTCTGCGACTTTCAGCCAAGGTATGTTGTGCCATAGCGTAACGCCAATTCATTTCGGCCAATGCCGGACGGTAACTAATAGTACTCGCATCACCCTTCCAATCCGGAAAAGTGAAATTGCTGATAGAATCGGAAATAACAATAGGGGCAGCACTTTGATTGAGTATATTTTGCAAATTAAGTTGGGCTTGTTGTTGGGCTTTAGCATATTGCAAACCGGCATTTTGAATATCAATGTGCATATTGATGTAACGATTTAAATCGGCCGGGTTAAGCAAATCTTGTTTGAAGCGCAGTTGCATTACCTCCAATACATGTTGGGCATCCGCTTCATTTTGTTGATTGAGGGCTTGCAATTTTTTATAAACTAAGTATTGAAAATAAAACTGGGTTAATTGCAAATGCATGTTTTCGAGCACTGCATTTTGATTGGATTGCACTTGATTGACTTGGGCTTTTGTTTTAGCAACAGTTTCCCATTTCTCGAAATTGATAATGGGCATACTTAATTCCAAACCGGCTGTAACGATAAACGGCAAACCAAACTGCACTTTCTTGTATTCATCCGATTTACTTCCAAAAAAGCTGGCCGGAATAAGTTGCGAGGCGATTATCGGATAATAATCGGCAGTAGAGAAACCGCTCAGCTTAGGCAACAAGGTGGCAGTTTGTAAAGCCGCATCTTGTTGAGCGCTGCTTTTGTATAAAACGGCTTCACGCGCCACCGTAGCATGTTGATCGGCATACTGAATAACTTCTGCCAGGGAGTTGAATTGCAACTGCGCAAAAGCAGTAGTAAAACTGCAAAACAACAAGAGTGAGAGAATAAAGGACTTGAGCATATGCTAAATTTTATGCAAAGCAAGCACCTTTAAACGAAACTTTAACTAACTAAACAAGGAAAAGGAAAATTTGCACATCGAAGGGGAAAGGTTTGTTCTAATTAAAACGGCCGATTAATATCAGAAAAAAGCAAGCAAATTACATACAACGATGAAGAACAGTTTTTAGCTAAACAGCTACATAGGTTATTTAGGCCAATTTTTACAATAAATAATGTTTACTCCTTAGTCTGTTTTTTGGGTGGTATCAGCATCAATTGCTAATTCATCAAAACTGCCTTATCACATTTATGCTAAGAGCCTCATACCTCCAAGGCGGGCTTCGACCTATCCGTCTCCATCCGCCCTAACTTTCTACTCGTTTACAAATAACTTTATGTATTCCTCCAAGGCGGACTTCGGCCTAGCGGCCTGCGCTTATTACTCCTCTTTACTCCACTACCAATTTCTGATAATATACATGCCATTGGGTGCTTTGTGCTTTAATTATATACAGACCCGAGGTATATTGTTGTAAGTTAAGGGTGTAGGTATTTTCGCTGTGTAATAAATATGATTTTAGCAAGGTGCCATTGCTGTTAAACAACTGAATGGATTTGATGCCTTCTTCACAGGATAGTTGGGTATAGTTGGATGCAGGGTTTGGAGCAAGTTGCAACTTGTTATTTGTTTCAATATTAGCTACACCATTATCACCACAAGGAGCTACAGGGCCTAAATTAAAATGAGCAACGTTTGGAGCTCCACCACTTGGGTAATTACAACAGGGATAATACAAGGCATTAAATTGAAAATTGCATTTTGTGCCTAAACTATCCGGATTATTGATAACATGCACATGGTCCCCTGAACCCCATGGTGTTACATATATTTTCCCATCCGGCCCATTATTAATCATGCCAAACATATAATTGCCAGTATTGTGACCAATTATTTGAATGCTTGATTTTATGTTAGATGCTAATAAATCTAATTGATAAATATCATTAACATTACCTCCATACAAGAAGCGACCACTGGGTGAAAAACATAAAGCAGGGATGTTTAATGAATCAATTGAATAGGTAAACTTTATAGTAACAGAATTATAAAGTGTACCGGTACACCTGTCAAAATCCACTAAATCAATTTGTGAAAATTGAACTCCATCATAATTTATAAATGCCAACTTATTGTCATGGATGCTAACATTGCCTTGACCATTATTTGCGTACAAATGTGTAAAGGGTGTCCCAATATTTTGTTTTTTAGGTGCATGTACTCCCGTTGAATCCACTAAAGTAATATAATACGCATTTGTTTTATATTTCCGACAAATAATCCACCAATCTTTTCCATTTCCATGCTTCAATGCAAAAACGTCTCCGACAGTAAGTGTATCATTTTTAATAATTGCCGAATCCTTCATGATAACACTTCCTCTACCTCCATCCCCATTTTTATCTATAGTCAAATAATAAAGTTTTTCCGGAAAATATCCCCCATCGATAGTCCATTCCAAATTGCAATAAAACATGTAAATTTGATTACTATCACCCGGATTGGGTATCATAACGGCACCTTTAAAACAGGGGTTATATCCTTGAGGTGAGTAGGTGTTTGAAATGGTTCCATTGTTGATTACACCATTTAACATTAAGCTATCTTTGTTATTAAGTACATAAAGTCCTTCACTGTAGGCTAGCACTTTCGAATTTCTATCTCCAACAAATGTATTTGATAAATACAGAGGTTGCCCACAATTATCATTTGAAACGGCTACTCCATTTCCATTCCTAAAATCAATAGCTACACGTTTACCTATCTTCCAATATTTATCACTATAAACCGGCTGGGAAAACACTTGGGCATAACTCAAAAATAAAATAAAAATAAAAAAATACTTTCTCATAGTTTAATCAGTTTTAAATAATGCTTACCGGATTTGCTTATTACTTCTAGGGTGAATAAACCTGCAGGTAGGCATTGCACATCAAATATAATAAAATCGTTGTTCTTTTGCAAAATTTTAGGACAAATTAGTTCTTTTCCGCTTAAATCCAACACGCGAACCTTGCCGTTCGCTAAATCTTTACCATATAAAGTAAATTGATCGGAAGTTGGGTTAGGAAATAAACGGAGTGAATTATCGACTAAAGTAGTTGCAGTGGTAAACGGTTTGGTTAAGTGGGCTAAACGTGGTGCTTCCGAACTACTATCTGGCTCACAAGGTTCTAATGGGCCATATTCGATACCTAATTCTTCTAAAAGTGCACGTGCTTGATATACAGCTCTTCCACCGTATACCGGACATTGAACAGCTATCCATTGCAGATCGGTAATATTTTCCTGTGGATAATTTTCTTCAATAATTGAATCTTCAGGAGTTGAAGTAGTGCTACTTAATAAATGGGTAAGATAAATGATATTAAAAAGGCGTTGGTTATGGCTTGGTAAAAAACTGTTTTGTAAACCATAATGATCATGGCCATTGACATTTTGACCTTCAGTACTCGTTGATCCACTTCCTCCGCCACTAGTAACCCCACTTATATCATCTAAGGTATAATTCTGTCCATCTTCTGAAGGGTTTATAGATTCATTCAATTGAAAGGCACCCTCAATATCTCCATTTACTAACAATTGATCAACTTCGTAAAATTTTCTAATATTACTTGAATACGTTGCTTTATACCAATCGAACAGTAAAGTAATACTTGAATCAGCTAAGCCGGCAGTAACATATTCGTTATTTGCATGATACCTGTTCTGTATTAATTGCAAAAACAAGCTGTCGGCTCCCTCGCCCATTTCATCAGGCGAATGTTCTAAATTATACGTATAGAATTCATATAATCCCCGCAATCCATTCCAATATGCTTCATCGGGCATGATATAATTTGTAGTAATGCCTTTGCCGGTAACATAAGTAACATCTTCATCGTGCGGAGCTTTATAATGAGGGATGATAAAATTGCAATTGTCAATATCAGTTGAAGGAGGAATCACACTAGTTGGAGTCATTGGAAATCCTCCAACGGCACTTTTATTTAGCGTTGGTATATAAATACCCCCTGAAAGATTTCCTGGATAATAAATCATACTATAATTGCCTTGGGCCAGATTGTATGCAAATGTATTCCCATGATTACCATTAAAGCTATTAATGGCAAAAGTATTGTTTGTCCATTTATTAAAGTTGGTCCAGTCGAATGTAAGTGGATTTCCAACAATTTGAACACTACCTTGTTCACCAATCGTAGCATTAACACCACTTAAATACAAACCTTGTTGATCATCATCCATTTGGTTGTATAAAAATCCTCCGTGTATCATTTGACTTAAATCGCAATTACCTGCTATATAAAAAGCAATACCCATACGGTGGCTTTCATTACAATTTATTTCGCCATTGGTTGAGCTTTCAATATGATATGACTTTAAATTTAGGTTTGTATGTGCTAGTGGCGATGTTACAGCAGGACCATCATTTGGCCAAACTTTATTGGTTCCTAAGGCATAACCATTTTGAACGCTTCTTAAATAAACACCAGCCCTTAAATAGTTTAACGGTACATTGTAAGCATTAACATGTATTTCATTATTGGTAATAGCAATTGCTTTGGGAATGATTGAACCAACACTATTCAAATAAATACCATAATATACGTCATCCATTTTATTATTATCAATATAAGCAAAAGATTTAAAGGTTGAACTTTGAATGCGCAATCCAAAAGGAATATTCATCGTATTGCTGGCTTGAATAATAGTATTGTTACCAAAATAAAACCGAGGTATAAACCTAAAGTAGTAAAATCATTATCATAAATATCAAAGCGACAAGTATTATCATATAAACCGCCCGTAATTCGTACCCCATTTGCCATAAAACTGAGTGAATTGCTGCTAGGCGGGTCAAATTGATTTTGCCAAATCGCAAACTGATGATTAGCCATTAAAGTGGTAGAAGTTGTACTTGAATAAACGCCATAGTTTGAATTTTTAAACACGTTGTGGTATATCAACACATTCGTATTGCTTTCAGGGTTTAACATAATTCCTACTGATTGCAATTGTCCATTTCCTACAATTACATTATCTCTAGCAATTAATGCTGACTTATACAATTTAATTCCATACTTTAAACCGGTAAAATTGTTACCTAAGCCAACACCCCATTGATAAGTAGGTTGGCGATTGGTGCCTACATAAAATTCATTCCATTTTTGTAAATCTAATCCAATTGTACTAGACAAATTTAAACCCGATTTAACCGGATATGCTGAAGACGTTAAAAATGAACAACTATTTATAACTCCTTGCGCATTCGTAATTGTTATTGGATAACCACTTACCGGATTTATAACCGGATTATAATTGGCATTTGTTATAGAAGCGCCAGAATATTTAAATAATGCACCGGTTGAATTATTAATAAATTTTGAATTGTAAAGTAACACTTTAGGTGCAGCATTAATAGTAGTAGCATCCATATAAACACCATAGGTAGCATCGCGAATTGTAGCATTAATAATATAGAGTGAACCACCAATAGTACCATTGTCTTTAATGTATATATTATTCCAGAGTTGATTAGAGGAAGAAGAAACATCACCGGATCTTAATTTTGAATTGTCTATTATTAGTGTAGCACCCGGATTAACATTGATTTGCACACCTGAACACAATTCAAGGTATGGCAAATTTGATAAATTAAAAATGCCATTATAACCACCTGAAGCTTGGTCAACATTAAAAGTATTACAAAAAACATAGCGCCTATCCTTAGTGGCAAACATATTTGAAAAAGCTGAGTTGACTATACTTGATGCTTTTAAACCTCCGGTAAATGAGGTGCTACTTAATTGATAGGTAGTTAAAGGTGGATCATTTGAACCTGCACAAGCAGTGCTACTACTGCTACAAAATTGTGAAGGAATTACATTACAATGCAAGTTAGAAAACACTATGGGCAAATTGGAACAACCTGATGCATCTGTTATATGCACTTCATAAATATCCGTATTCGAAGGGACAATACCTTGAATAGACCATAAATTAACATTAGGTTGATCGACAGTTACAGGTACTTTAATAAAATTAGTATAAGTATATGGATTACCATTTTTATAAACAGCAACCGAATAGGTTGGAGAGCCGGAACCCGTTGTTAGTGGAACGCCCCCGAGTATTGTAAACACAAATTGACCATTGGAATTGCCACTACAAGCATCTACTACATAATAAGCAGGAACCGTGAGCATACCACCACCAATAACAAAGTTTATTGGTGCTGAGGTGCATTGTGAAGTGCCATTAGGCACCAAAACAAGTTGATAATTGCCTGCTGCCAAGTTTGAAATAGTAATAGTTGAACCTGATGTATAAACCTGATTTAATGTACCATTCACTAGAACATTATAAGATGGTGCCGGTGGACTTGAAATAACCAAAGAACTCAATACAAAACTTCCGTTCGCTGCACCACAAGTGCTGTTTGTAATTGTTTGAGTTGCTGTAAAGTTCACTAAATTAGTACAAAAGTTAACAATCGGATTAGTTACCGGTACAGTTAAAGGGCTAAAATTAACTGTTTGAGTTATTACATCACTATTTACTGCCGGGTCATTTGAGCTATTAGAAGAGCAATATGGGATTCCACTAATTGATAATGAAGGTGCTTGTCCTGAATATTGACATAATGGTTCAAATTTAAGTTCAACATCAATATACTGTCCTGACAACAAATAATAAGGCGGTTGACCACTTGAGGATAGATAATTAAGTAAGTTATTATCTAAATCAAAACTTAAACTTTGAATACCACCAGAAGATGTTGATACAACATTAATATGTGATTGAATGCCGGGATGAGGGAAACAATTTGTAAATAAAGAAGTTATACTAGTGCCATAATTATCAGTAACACCAATTGCAGGCGGAGATAAAGGAATAGCAGGATTACATGAATTTTTTCGTAAATGAATTGGATTTGCAGTTACTGTCCCTCCGGTACCATTTGCAACAATTGTGCTTGGCGCAATCAATATAATTTCATAAAGTGCAAGTGTTTGTGGAAAATCTAGCTTTAATTTTAGTGTATTTATTCCACCACTAATATTGTTGCTGCCACTTGATAAACTCAACTTTGCCTTAAAAGTAACATATTCATTAACGGAAGGATTACTTGAATGAATAGTCATATCCTGGCAAGGGTAGTACACTGCATCTGATCCATTATCATTTAATTGCAGATTAACAGAGGGAGATAAAAAATATAAATCGGGTCCGGTATGAATAGTAATATTGGAAGAAACAGCACCTACAGGTCTATTTGCACTATAGAATAAGATATTTTTTGTAGCCAAATCAAAATCCTGCTGAGTTGATATTGCACTACAAGACAATCCCAATTCAAAAGGAAGTGCAATAAGCTGATTAGTGCCGGATGGTGGGCATCCGATTACACTAAAGCTAAGTGTATTATTTAAAGTTTTTGGTAAAGTGCCTGTCGGTCCGCTGATTGTAAAACTAGGAAAAAAGATACCTTTACTTAAAAGTTGTCCCGAAACAGATCCGTACCCCGGAATTGATAATGTAATAGTTGCACTTGGATCTATTTGCATTCCGGCTGGCATATGTGAATTACCTGCTGCATCTATTAATTCGATATATAAATAAGCACTATTGATGGCTGCTCCATTCGTTGAACCATTAACTCTACTATCATTTATAAAAGTAAATTGTTGCAAAACAACATTTTTCTTTTGTATCACATAAGGAGCGGGTGAATATTGGGGGTTTGAATTCGGAGGATTAATAATGCATGTAGTATGAGTTATAGCACAATCATAATTGGCACTAATAGCTGAGCTGGCAGTTGGTGTTAAAGTATAAAGTGGTGGTTCTGTTGCCGCAATAGTACTTGCGTCATATTCATTAATAATTCCATTTCCGGTATTCAATTTAAATTTAACACCTGCATCATTGAGATAGTAATTACTGTTTCCAATTTCATACGCATTAGCAGCTACTTGAGCGAAGTTATATCCTTGGCTAACATTATAGGCATTAAAATAAAATTTCGTATAGAAATGATAATTTTCATCTCCTGCAAACCACGAATTATTAATATCAGGATTAACATTATATAAATTGTTTGGATTGGGGTAAAGATCTGATGATGAAGGTGGATTTGGGAACCATGTTGTATTTATACTATTTTGCATGGTATATAGTTTGCAATTATTAATAGCTGTATTAGGCATAGAATAAGTACTAAGCAGCGGAATTGGTGCCGGGAAAATAAATTTCGGGATATTTAAATTTGTTGCAGGATTACCAACTGACTCAATAGAATATGCCGGTAAACCCGTTGCAAGGTATTCATAAACGTTGCCGGTATTGCCTACAGTTGAAGATGCAGCAATAAATGAATTAACTGTATTATATAACGAATAAGATGAAGGTGCTTGATAAAGTGCTAAAAAATCCGGAAGCATTTTAGGTATGCGGTATTCGTTGGGAAAGTTATTATTGTACTTACCGGTTCTTGCACGAATATGCACTGCGCAGCTTTTAACACAGGAAGAACTGTGCTCTGCATCACGCCATACTCTTCTAATATCGGTATTGGTATGGTAAATTTTTAATTTATTATCGCCATCAGCTTCGCAATAAAAAAAGAGTTTACGGTTTGATGGATCAAAATCGCTTAATGTCCATGCTGTTGAACCACTATTTAATGAATTTTGATAACCATTGAGTGAATAAGTAAATGGTGATGCTGCTTGACCGTTAGACGGTTGACTGGCATCTTCGTAATGTGCGTTAACATTATCCGGCTGTGGACCAATTGATACAGGTATTCCGATTGAAGGCATTTTTTCATTCGTAAAAAATAGGTTATTTGCCATTTCAACGGCTGTAATTTCCGGATCTAATTCAAACGAATTATTATTTATATTCCTATCAGACGTGTAATAAGAAACAATTTTATATTCCTGATTTGGTTCAAATGTAAATACATTGGATAAACCGGTACATAACGAATCAGGGAAAACCTCATAAATAAAGCCCTCGAAATAATCACCTATATTACCATACCGGTCAAATTTAAAACATTGGCGATTAATATTTAATATAAATCTCGCCCAAACCTTTGAACCATCATTAATACTATCTATATAGTAAAAAGTTCCGGGTGACGTATTGGCAATAATTGTATTCAAAACAGAAGATGAATTGGGGTCATGAATTAAGAACTCAATATGTCGATTGCTTAAATCGCCGGTTGCCGGTGGAATAAAAAACTTCATATTAACCCCATTGTGAGGGGTTTCATACTTAGCAGTTCCAGAGCCTTGAATTTGTTGTTCAAGGTATAATGCTTTAAAATAAGGCGAATTATTTATACTACTTAAAGTACTATAATTATAAAAATTACCACTACCATAAGAGCATCCACCAGAACCGGCATCCCAAAATTTGGCATCGACAGAAAAACGCAATAAGTCACCAACTAGTGCATGATTTAGATTAACCGGATGAGCTAATTGATAGGCGTTGGTAATTGGAGTTTGTCCATTCAACAATTCCATCTTATACGCATAAGAATTCATTAAATTAATTGTATTTGGCTGCACACCATTCAAATTAACCGTATTTAAATTATCAGCTATACAATCATTATTATCATCTTCATATCCGAAACTACTTACATCACCTAAATCCCTTTTTAAAGTTGAATGCCTTGCAATAATACCCGGTAAAATACAGCCCGGACACATTACATTAACATTAAACTTGTATTCTGCTATTGGAATTTCACCATTATTGCAATTAGTACCTGGAGGAGTGTAAGTTATACGTATCCGACAACCAGGTAAATTAGCACTTGTAGGGCATACTGCACTTAATAAAAATTTAATTTTTGAATTCTCAATCGCATCCTTTAATTGTGAAGCAGTAACTCTATTAACATTTAGCGCATAAGAAGCATTTGAAGCATTGTATATGCTGTCAATTCCTTTCAAAATATCATAAACATCTACTTCAAATTGCGTTTCACTTTGGGTAGTACTATTAGTTAATGCAGGATTTGTAAGCGAAGTTGGAATCGATTCATTCGGTGAATTAAATACTTCATTGTAATTGTTGGTGTAGGCAATACTTTGATAATTAAACGTATTATTTTTTTCATGAACAAATTTAAAATTTGATGTATTAGGATATAAGCTCCAAGTAAGACCATCAGGTTGCAAATTGGATGCAACTGTA
Organism: Chitinophagales bacterium; assembly: GCA_023251415.1. Taxonomy (GTDB): domain Bacteria; phylum Bacteroidota; class Bacteroidia; order Chitinophagales; family CAIODY01; genus JAHEYX01. The sequence goes on along the minus strand of JAHEYX010000019.1, from coordinate 3,276 downwards.
GAAGAGTTACAATTTAAAGCAGTAAGATAACCATTTGTGCTACTACCATTATCAACAAATAAGCCTTTATCAGTTCTTATATAAATTTTAAATTTACCGTAATCTGTAGGAGGTGACAATAAATTGTCAGCATCACCTGTCCAAGTAGTACCTAAATTAAGCGCAATTAATTGATTCATGAACAAAAAATATTGTTGCCATGCAAAAGGTTCATTTGAATTACTAATGCCGCCTAACTGTTTTAATTCTAATTCTACTTCTTGTTTGTCAATATTGGGATGTCCATTGTAACCTGCTGATGGATGCATATACATTGGTGTAGTGCCGCTTTGAATTCCTAATAATAAATCGGGTTCATTACGTTCGCCTTCAATTGATATATTCTTCTCCATTTCATTTATTACAAAATGTTTATAGATTGGATTTGTGAAACTATTATTACTAAAGAAATTTATAGAAGGTGTATTAGTGGTAGGATAGTTTAACAAAAAATCAGGAGTGCCGGTATTGGTATGATTTATTTCATATGAATTATAGGTTAAATAGTATAATGGATTATTAGGATTCGGATTATAAATGTCAAGCGATTGCAAATTTGGGCTATTAATAGCTGCCGGTGACGAAGGTAAAGTAAACTGCTTTGGATTATTAGGTACTTTGTGTGCGTTAGCAGAAGGTACAATACTAGGATTATCAACCATTTCCATACTATTGTATGCTCCTGCTTGGATAGAAGATGATGGGCATTCATTTTCATAAGTAATATCAAGTGTCCAATCATTATAATCAATGCCTGAATTAAACAGAAAATCATCCTTCCCAACAAAACTAGAAGTCTCTTGTTGTGGGCAAATGCGTTGGGTTTCAAATTTAATTAGAATAACTTCATTAGGTTTAATCCAACTGAAATTTAAGTTATAATTTTTCAATAGATTTGGTGTTCCGGTTCCTGGGTTAAGTGTACTTGTTTGGTAATCTGTACTAAAATCAGCACTGGTTAACAAATTGCTAGTTATAGTAGGCGTTACCGGATATAAAAATCCGGAACTTGAATTGGGGAAATAAGTACCAAGTGTATTTAGAACGGTTCCGTTTAACTCAATTGAAGAAGCCGGAATTACGGAATAAGAAAAACGAGGAGGCGTTGAAGTGGTTGCAAATGGTAAATAGGGATTACTTAAATATACATTAACATTATAAGCGGGTAGTAAACTACTGTTGCTAATTGCATATACCCACGTTACTGTATTGGCGTTTCCATTTACACATGATTGATCCCAAAATAAATGAGTTGTTGAGTTATTGGATGGTTTTAGTTTAACAATTGAGATATCACATTCATAGCCGTCTCTTATTATATTTGATGATAGTGGATAATCAGAACTACAATATGTAGCAGTAGATGAACCACTCGCTATTGCCGGATCAACCAACCAATTATAGGTAATATTTGAAGTAATATTGCCAGTTATACAACCACGATCAGCAGCAACAGGAAGTGTACTAAAACTTGTAGGCTTTACTTGTATTTTTTCTTCAATTACAAGTATATCATTAGGATTCAGAACAATAGACCCACCAAATATAGTATTTGCGTTAGTAACATTATTTGGACTTGAAACTGTTATTGAGTTAATTAATGTACCGTATAGACTTGTTGATTCAGTAGTATTATATTCCAAATTATTACTAAATATTGCATTAGAAACAGTATAAAATTCAACAGATTGTATTGTAACACTTGATGCACTAGTACCACTTAATACATCATCAAATTTTATTTTCCCTTTAAAAGCTATTGTACCATCGTTTTTCAAAAACACTTTACGATAATAAACAGCTCCTGGGTGCACTTTTAATGCAAGGTTATCTTGTGTTGATTTATTAACAATATGTGCATAATCTAATCCATAGTCAAAGCTGTAAGTTTTAATGTTTCCGACTTGTGTTGAATTGTTTGAATTAGAAGTAAAACCAGTTCCAGTATTGAATGTTAGACTACCGGTTAAAGTTGATAAGGTTTGTGTTATCAAAATTTTTACAGGTACCTGGGAAGAATTAGTTCCAATAGTGTAGGCCAATGGAATCGTACTATTATAAAAATTGCAACCATACTTTATGTTTAATATTAAAGTTAAGGATTGGGTTGCCCCACTTGAACTAAACGTAACTGTATTAGCACTACTTGTACTGGTGTAAGTTAAAGCAGCGGAATTTGAAAATAAAGAAAGTGCTGCTATAGGAACTGCGACACCGTTATTATCTAATGCAGTTGGCGCACTCACATCAAAACTATAATTAATAGTAGACGAAGATTGAGGTACTGTAATTGAAAGTGTTAATTGGTCATCATAACCAACTTGACTACTACCGCCACTAAGCGAAGCGATAGCCACGTTAACAGTTGCTTGCCCCTTCACTTGAAAAGTAAAAAATGTGCATACTATTAATAGAGGGTAAAATAATTTAACTGCAAGGTTAATTTTTGGTTGTTTGTTCCACATAAAACAAGGTTTTAAAGGTTAATTAGTCATGGGTATGGTAGTAGCAGTATAGGTTTAAAGCCTATATCACTTTACAATTGAGCCTGTAAACAAATCTCCAATTAACTTAGCCTCCTTGTTAAAATCGTGGGTGGTGGTTTCGGGGGGGCAGAGGTAAGTAAGTTTATGCAGTTAGCGTAAGACCATTAAACATTTTAAACATTGGCTAACTGCAATTTCTACAACAAATATATATCGCTATTTTATGTATTGCAAATTTTTATTTACTGTTTATTGCAAATAAATAGTTGGCATTTTAAAATATAATAAGTATATTTCTATTTTTGAGAAAGTAAAGTATTGAATTAATAAATAGTGAGGCCAAGCAGCCGAATTCTATTAGCTGACTTTTAACGCTATTGGTGTAAAACCGACTTTGTTGTTTTGCGGATGAAAAATTAAAAGTACACTCTTCTTTTCCCTAGTCGATTGGGGTGCTTAATCAGTCGAGTAAGGTCTGTCCCCAGTCCACTACTCTTTTAGTCCAGTCCACTACACTTTTAGTGTAGTCCATTACTCTTTTAGTGTAGTAGGATGTTGTTTAAGTTTAGTTCAATTAATTTTTAGTTAAGCATTTTGCAAGTTATTACTATTCGAACAGGCATAAAAAAAACCGATGCTAATTAAAGCATCGGGGCAAGGTTTGTTTTTCCAGTAAAATTGGTAAGTACTTTTTATTATTTTCTTTTTTAAACGGCTTGCTGTTTCTTAATTATATTTTTAGGACGATTAC
>JAHEYX010000273.1:2362-4524 GCA_023251415.1 Chitinophagales bacterium | reverse complement strand
GGGAACTGAAAATTTTGTAAAAGCCAGTTTTGAAAATTTATTTCACCGTGCCCCGAGTACAAGCGAATTAGCACAAAGTGAGCAAATGGTCGACGGTTTTGTTCCGGGTATTCTATTTGGCGAAACAGGGAGCAGTAAAACAGATTTTGTACAAATCGTAACGAACTCCACTTCCTTTTATGAAGGTTTAGTAACAACAGCTTATTTGAATTATTTATTGCGCAAACCCAGTGATGCAGAAATGAACAGCCAAATGACACAGTTAAGCAATGGTACACGCACTTATAACTCCTTAATTGAATCGCTCGTAATCTCAACGGAATATGCAGGTTTTTAAACGAAATATAAATAAGAAACGCAACCTACATGTTGCTTGGCTATTGGCATTTGTAATGTTAATAGGAGTCGTTTCGTGTAAAAAGACCATTGTACAAGACAAGGTGTACGACAATGTAATTTATGATTTAGGGGATAAGGCGGTGTATTCGAATTCTGCCGAAAAGACCCGTCAAAAAACGCCAACGCAGTTTATTTCTATTTTGTATGCTGATCTTAAGCAAACGGGTATTTCTAATAATGAGTTAAATGATTTGAGTGTAGTGAATTCCGCTTTTGGCGATAAAGGCTTATTGAATCAGGTATTGATTAGTCATTACATGAACAATACCGGCGTGGTGCTTCCAACGAATGCCGCTATGCGTGCCGATTTGGATAAGTTCATCGATGAAACGTTTATACGTTTTTACCAACGCAAGCCGAGTTCGTATGAAAAGTATTTCTTTAAAAATAAAATTGCTAATGATGCAGCCATAACACCGGAATTGGTGTACAGTGCTTTTGCATTAAGCGATGAATATTGGTTCTATTAACAGGTATTACAACACTACAATGAAAAGAAGATCATTTATTAAAAAGGCGGCCATCACTACAGTTGGTAGTATGTTGGCGCCATACCTGTTGCCTAGTGGGCGCTTGTTTGCGTCTACCGGATCGCGAGTAGTAAACCATGTGGTATTTGTATTATTTGCCGGCGGCCTTCGCAATCAGGAATCGATTGGGCAGCAATTTGTAAGTTCACAAAACGGCTTCAGTACCACCGGTAATTTGATGAATAACATGTTGAGTGGAGCGGCGCCATCGTCAAATTTTCGATTTAATCCATTGTCACCGATACGAAGTGCACCGCTTTCCGCACAAGGAACATTATGTCCGGAATTAGAATATAAAACCGGACCGACCGGACACTTTAACGGGCATACCGTTGCCATGACCGGTAATTATACCAATACGGGATTGAATTTGAGTATAAATCCGGAGATGCCTACTTTGTTTGAGTATTATAGAAAGCATACCAGTCCGACTAAAAGTGCTTTAAATGCATGGTGGATTAGTGAAGGGCTAGGACCTTATCCGGCTTTGAATTACAGTCGTCACCCGATGTATGGACCGCAATACGGGGCAAATTTTATTAATCCGGCTACTGTTTTTGAAGGGTTTGGGCAAACGTATTTGAGTGATGCTAAATTGTATCAACCGGATGATGTGGCACGCGTAACTGATATGCGTGACTTTTTAAATCACAGCTTTCATCGTTTGGCTAATGATTTGCCGGGCATTCATAATTCGGATGCAGATGTTAATCAGCTCAAAGCCTTTATGGCCAATACCTATACTAAAATAGCGAATGGTCAGATGCAATATCCAACGCCAACAGGCACTACCTCAGGTATTACCGGAGATTTAACGAATATTGCTTATGCATGGGAAGTGTTGAACACCTTTCAACCGGAATTAACTGTTATTAATACGTTTAATTTGGATACCTGCCATTCAGATTTTGGAGGGTACTTGCAGTTTTTGCATAAAGCGGATTACGGCATAGGTTGGTTATGGAATAAAATTCAAAGCACACCGGGTTTAGCAAATGATACCGTGTTAATTTGTATGCCGGAACATGGCAGAAACAGTCAGCCGAATGCCATTTACGATAGTTACGGTTTGCGTGCATACGATCATACCAGTGACCAAAACAGCAGAAGAATGTTTGGTTTGATGGTGGGTCCGAGTGGAAAGATTAAAGCGAATCAGCAATATGGCAGCAGTTCAAATCCGGTAGGGGAGAGTATCGATATGGTACCAACAATAGCACACCTGCTTGGTTT
>JAHEYX010000273.1:0-2352 GCA_023251415.1 Chitinophagales bacterium | reverse complement strand
ATTACCAGGCAGGATATTACAAGAAGCTATAGTTTAAGCGAGTTTCACACCACCCAAGTCGGCAATGATTGCGGCTTCTTTAGCGGTAACCGGCTGTACAGAAAGCCGACTGTTTTTAAGCAAAACCATTGAGGCCAGGCGTTGATCTTCACGAATATCTTGAAGGGTTAAAGGGGTTTTTAGTTTTTTATAAGGAACTAAACCAACGGCAACCCAATTTTTATCTTCAGAAGTAGGGTCTTGGAAGCTTTCTTTGGCAACTTTAGCTATTCCAACTATACACAAGCCTTCATTGGAGTGGTAGAAAAAGCAAAGGTCGCCTTTTTTCATTGCACGCAAGTGGTTTCGGGCGGCGAAGTTGCGAATACCGTCCCAAACGGTTTCTTTTTCGATTTCAAATTGGTTCCAAGAGTAGGTAGATGGTTCAGATTTAACTAACCAATAATTGACGGCCATGACTAACAAATTAAGTTTGTAAATATATAACTTCAATTGAGTAAATCATTCAATAATAATAGATTTTATACAGAAAAGTTTAACAAATAAGTTTAATGATTCGTTAGAAATGGCTATATTTGCGGTTCAAATTATAAATTAAAAATACTCTTCACAATGAAAAAAATTAGTATTGCCTTATTTGCAGCAATGTTTGTTCTGCAATTCACAGCATGTAATCAGGGTTCAACTATGGATACAGCTGCTATGGACAAAAAAATCGATTCTTTAAAACAAGTTAAGTTAGAAGAATTGCAAACTACAATGGACAAAGAATGTCAAGATCGTATGAGCAAAGAAGTTATGACAGTGGCAGACTCTATCTATCAAGCCATGAAAGCAGAGAAAAATTCATAATCCAAATTAAAACTAATTTAAATATACCATTTAACATGAAAAAAATAGCTTATATATTAATTTCTGCATTTGCAGTTTTCACTGTAGCTTGTACAGGTAACAGTCAACAAGATGCTGAAAAAAACCAAAAGAAAATTGACTCAACTGTTCAAGCTTTTGTTGATTCAAAAAAAGGAGAATTGAAAAAAATGTGTGATGATCAATTGATGGCAGCTGCACAAGACAGCGCAAAATTGATGATGGAAAAAAGTAAAAAAGGTGGACACGCGCCTGCACACCACACTACAAAACCAGTTGTAAAGGCTGATCCTCCAAAATCAACTACACCTGCTCCAAACACCAACACCGGTAAAAAAACGGATGCTGCTGCAGGAACTAACACCGGTAAAAAAACTGAAACCAACCAAGCTTCAGGAGTAAACATGGGTAAAAAACACTAAGATTTTATCTACACAATAAAAAAAAGGCTGATCCAACGATCAGCCTTTTTTTTTATTTTTTTTGTAGAAAAGTGCTCACATTTTTTGGTAAATTAAATGATGCCATTATCTTTGCACCGGAGGAATGGCAGAGTGGTCGATTGCGGCAGTCTTGAAAACTGTTGAACTGAAAGGTTCCAGGGGTTCGAATCCCTTTTCCTCCGCTGAAATTAAATGAAGGCCTACAAGGGCCTTTTTTAATTTATAGAAGCTTATAAAATAGGACTTGAAAACTGTTGTCTAGCCTGAGGCTAGACCAGTGCTTCGAATCTCGTTGAGTCCGCTGAAAGGGTCTTTAGCTTGGAATTAGCTAAAGACCCTTTTTTATTGTCGGCTGAAACCTTTGTCCAGTTGGCGATGTAAGAAAATACTGAATTCGTGTTTTCAGTTCGAAATGCTCATAGTGTTATCCGTTATATTTCGAGTCAAACTCTCCATTTCCTGTTTGTACATCGGTAATTTTTCATGTATGGGTTGAGGTATTTCGCCAGTTACAAAATGTTTCTCTTCTAATGTGTTGACTTTATTTTGCAGTTCGGTAAGATTACATTTTACTGTTTTTTCTAGTTCGGTTTTATCTGCATTTTGTTTTTCTATTTGCCCGATTATTTCGTAAATTAATGGCTGTATCATTTCATTCTTAAGTTGAAATTGTGTTAGATAATCTATAAATAAGCTCAACAGAACCTACAACATTTTAGACAGCATTAATAAAGTTTAATTTCACCGTAACTATTCTCATTTTTAGATTTTACTTTTAATAAAATTTGTTAAAGCATTCCTCTGAGTGAGGTTTACCACAGGATGAAAAAAGTTACTGCTATATATGTATTGTTATTGATTGCCGTAAGCAATTTAGCTTTAGCACAGCAACCTAACTTTATACACTACACAACTGCCAACGGTTTACCAGATAATCTTATTTATGATGTAGTAAAAGATAATAATGGTTTTGTATGGTTAGCCACTCCGTCAGGTTTGAGTCGCTTTGATGGTGAAAACTTCACCAGCTTTACTGCGC
>JAHEYX010000018.1 GCA_023251415.1 Chitinophagales bacterium | reverse complement strand
TTTTTAAAATTGCAAGGATCTCTGCCTCGCTGTGTTTGATCTTTTTCATTTTGATAAATTTAAACAGTTTATAAATAATTCTCTAATTTTAAACTGCCAAAATTTTCCAGCCTAATACCCAACAATATCACCAGGTTTTGTTCCATTCGTAATGTCATTGGCTGCATTAGCAACATCAACTACAAATGAACCTTTTTGTGCCGAATTTGTACCATCTACACTAAAGGAAGCATTATGGATAACAATATCGGTATCCACTTTTACAATTCCGCTATCTAATGTAATTACCTTTATTAAGGTATCCGGGCTGGTTTGTGCCTTTGCAAATTGAAAGCAAAAAACAAGTGCAAAAGCTAATAGAACAAAGCGGTAATGTTTGAGTTGTTTTGTGAAATTAATAGCGACTTTCATATAAGAGCAATAGTTTAGAGGTAGGAAATAATTATGTATAAAGCGAAATTATATTTTATTTTATTTAGAAACAATAGCTAATTGAAAACAAATATTTTTATATTCACTATATATAATATACTTTTGCGCCTCCTAAAATTATTTATCTAAACATTTGGTACTTAGCCTACTATTTTCATTTAATCAATACAAATAGTAGCCGAGATTATGCATTTACTTGTGTTACACTAAGATTTAAGCAATCGTTATTATTTCAATAACTGTTTTAAACATAAGCCTTTTAAAACCCAATTTAATTTAGCAACCCACTCTCAATACCTAATTATTTCCCTATAATTTGCTGGTTATCGCTTGTATTAATACGAAAACCATAATTTTAATTTGCTATTTGTGTGTAGCTATAAAGTAAATAAAAAAAGCCACGCTGTTTTAACGCAGCGTGGCTTTTTAGTAGTTGAATAAGGATTAATAACCAAACAATTCTTCTACTTTTAATTCGGTTACTTTACCGTATTTAGCTAAATCGGTGGTGTTAACTTTTTTGCCTGAGGCCAATACACAATACGTAAACGGAACATTCTTAATGGAGTTTTGTTCGAAGTTTTTAATATCATCGTATTGTAAACGATCTAAGCTGCTGTAAACGTTTTCACGAATATCATTTTGCAAACCTAACTTCAAGGCATTTTGATAACCAAACAACAAAGCTGTGCGGCGTATACGTTCAGATTCAATTTTATTTTTCAAAGCTTGTTTAGCATCTTCAAACGCTTTTTCTGAATACGGCATATTCGTAAACAACTCGTTCATAGCCGGTACTGCTTGATCTAATTTATCGGCTTGCGTACCCACATAGGCATTGATGTAAAACGGATCTTCTTTTTTAGAAGGGGTAGCATAATTGGCATTGCAAGAATAGGCTAAGGCTTTTGATTCGCGAATGGTTTGGAATACCACACCACTCATGCTGCCACCAAAGTATTCGTTAAACAAACGCACGGTAGGCACTTTATTTACATCCCAATCACCCTGACGGTTTACCCACATGATTTCGGCTTGTACCATTTGTTGGTAATCAACAAACAACACTTTGTTTTCGGTCATTTTATTACGAACCGGTTTAAAGGCCGGAGGCACTGCTTGTGGTGTTGCCGCAACTTTATGCAATTGCTCTAATTGCGATTGAATGTTTTCGATGTTTTCAGGTCCTACATAATAAATGCGGTGTTCGAAGTTTTTCAATGATTTAATTTTGTCGGTCAATTCACTTCCTGTTAAAGCATTTAATTCGGCATTGGTTAAAACATACGTAGCAGGACTTTGAGCGCCATAAATAGCGTACTGCACCATACGTGAACGAATTTGATTTTTGTTTTTCAATGCATCCGAACGGTCCTTAATCATGCCTTCAACCATTTTATGTAAGGCTTCATCATTGGGGTTACAGTTGTTTAATAAGCTTTCGAACAACTCAACAGCAGGTGCAAAATTTTCTTGCAAACCACTTAAGCTAACATACACTTGATCATCCCCGGCATTTACACTAAAGTTACAAGCCAATTTATAAAACTCTTTGCTGATTTGTTCTGAACTGTATTTATCGGTTCCTAAAAATTCTAAATAACTGATTGCAGGATTTAATTTTTTATCGTTCAAACTTCCCATATCAAATACATAGTACAAGTTGAATAATTGGTTGTCGTTATTTTTAACATACCACATCGCATTACCATTTTTCATTTTTGTTTTGGTAATGGCTTGATCATAGTTTACAAATTCCGGAAGCACCGATTGTACTTTCATTTCATTGATCTTTTTCAAGAAGGGCGATTGTGCCACACGATCAATTTCAACCGGCGTAATAGCAGGCTTTTCAACTTTTTTAGTGGTTTTATCTTCACCGCTTTTCTTAAACACAATAGCATAGTCATTCGTGAAGTATTTATTGGCGAAATTCATGATGTCTTGTTTCGTCAATTTCTTCATGTCATTAAAGCGATTCAAATAACTGTTGTACGGAATGTTATGTACAAACAACCCTTCCAAAGTAAACGCACGACCTTGATTGCTTTCTAAGCGTTTTAATTCTTCCACTTTCATATTGGCAATAATTGCAGGCAACATGCTTTCATCGAAATCCCCTTTTTTCAAAGCTTCCAATTGGCCCATTAACAAATCGCGACATTCTTCTAAGGTTTGTCCTTCGCGTGGGTTAGCGCCTAATTCGAAAATATTGTAATCGCTGTTTTCATCAATACCGCCGCCGGCATTCAACACTTTTTGTGTTTTCAATAAATTCAGATTAATTAATCCGGCAGTTCCGTTGTTTAATAAATAATCGACCATTTGTTGGGTAGCATAATCAGGGCTTTGACAACCCGGCATACGGAAACCAATGGTTACTTCTTCTTTATCAGGACCATAAATTGTTTTTACTTCGGGCTCGCTGCGAACCACTTCCGGTTTGAATGTATACGGTTCAACCGGTTTTGCTTGCATACCACCAAATAACAAATTGATTTTTTGCAAAGCTTCTTCCGGATTTACATCACCACTTAAAATGATCGCCATGTTATTCGGAACATAATTAGCATTGAAGTACTTTTTAATTTCAGTGATAGAAGGCGCTTTTAAATGTTCAATCGTACCAATAGTAGTTTGTGTACCGTAGCTGTGGTTTTTAAATAAGCTGGCCATTAAGGCTTCATCTACTTTACGGCTATCGTTATCAAGTGTACGATTTTTTTCTTCGTAAACGGCTTCTAATTCGGTATGGAACAAACGCAATACCGGATTACGAAAACGTTCAGACTCTAAGGTTAACCACTTTTCTAATTGATTAGCCGGAATGTCGTTGATATAAACCGTCATGTCAGTTGATGTAAAGGCATTGGTACCTTTAGCTCCTAAGTTACTAACCATTTTATCGTATTCATTGGCAATGGCGTATTTAGCAGCAATTCCACTTACGCTATCAATTTGATGGTAAATTGCTTTGCGTTTGGCCTCCTCTTTTTCAGCACCGTATTTTTCATACAATGCTTCAATTTGATCGAGGTATTTTTTTTCGGTAACATAATCTTTGGTGCCATACATATCGGTACCTTTAAACAACATGTGTTCGAGGTAATGAGCTAAACCGGTATGTGTAGCCGGATCATTTTTGCTACCGGCTTTAACGGCAATCATGGTTTGAATGCGCGGTTCATTTTTATTAACGGTAATCCAAACGCTCAAGCCATTTTTCAGTTTATACATTTTGGTTTGCATCGGATCATTCGGCAAAGTGATAGCACCCATAGTACGTGTTAACACTTGTCCATTCGGATTTTGGGATTGAGGGGCAATACCGGTAATTTGCGAACGGTTTTGTTCGGCTTGAATCACCTTTAACGTACTCGGATCTACTTGACTGGATTTAGCGGTGCTGGCAGGTTGTGGCGGTTTGTTGCCTTGCGCTAATGCAATGGTACAAGTGCCAATTACACAAAGCAAGCTTAAACGTGCTGCTTGAAAATAAATGGAATACTTTTTCATGAATTGTTATTTGAGGTTTTAATTAATTTAAATCACTGGGTTTAACATCGCGAATGCGCCATTCAATTGACTTTATGCCTTGCCAATCGTTTTCAACCAAGGAGTACACCACATCCACTTTTGAATTGGCTTTCACAATATCATACAAGGGTTTCATGTCGAAACCGATGCCATTAACCGGCGACAGGTTATTTTTAGTCAGGTTAATTTTTAAATGTTTTTCGCTTAATAAACGGGTACGACCGGTATCGGATAAATCACTGGTTTTAAAATGCGGCGTCATGTTACCCGGACCAAACGGGCCAAACTGTTCTACAATTTTAAAAAAGGTTGGAGAAATATCTTCGAGTTCTAGTTCAGCATCAATGGTCACTTCCGGAATAAGTTGTTCGGGCAAAATACTTTCACTGACCACTTTTTCGAATCGTTCGCAAAAAGCATCGTATTTAGCTGCTTCAAGTGAAACACCGGCTGCATATTTATGTCCACCGAATTTTATTAATAAATCGCTACATTTTTTTAATGCTTCGTATACATCAAAATCTTTTACACTGCGAACGGAGCCGGTCATCACTTCGCCGCTTTGTGCCAGAATAATTGTTGGTCGGTAATAGTTAGCCATTAAGCGTGAAGCTACAATACCGATAACGCCTTTGTGCCAATTTTCACTAACCAATACCGTTGATTTTTTTTGTTGTAAGGCCGGATTTTCATCAAGCATTTTCAACGCTTCTTCGGTAATGTTTTTATCAAAATCTTTTCGTTCGGTATTGTGTTGATGCAATACATTGGCTGCACTGTATGCTTCATCGGCAGTGGCGGCAATTAATAAACGTACGGCATCATTACCGTGTTCAATTCGACCGGCAGCATTGATACGCGGGCCAATAACAAACACCAAGGTATTAATGGTTACATCGCCTTTAATACCGGTCATGTCCATCAAGGTGCGTATCCCGATTCGAGGCGATTCATTTATTTTCTTTAATCCAAAAAAGGCCAGGGTTCTATTTTCACCGGTTACGGGTACTAAATCGCTGGCTATGCTTACTGCTACTAAATCCAATTGGTTCATCAACCATTCTTCATCAGTTTGGTTTTGAATAGTAAAGGCTTGAGCCAATTTAAATCCGATACCGCACCCACTTAATTCATCAAAAGGATAGGTGTTATCGGCACGTTTAGGATTTAATATCGCTGTTGCTTCCGGTAAAGTGTCGGAAGGTTTGTGGTGATCGCAAATGATGAATCCCATTCCTAACTCCGTAGCACGTTTTACTTGATCAATGGCAGTGATACCACAATCGAGTGCAATAATTAGTTTAGCATTACGCGCCGCCGCTTCTTCGATACCCAGCATCGAAACACCGTATCCCTCTTTATACCGACAAGGGATATAAAAGGAAATATTGTCGTAGAAGTGTTTTAGAAAGCCATACATTAAAGCCACTGAAGTAGTGCCATCTACATCATAGTCGCCATAAATCATGATGTGCTCATTAGCAGCAATGGCAGCACCTATGGCATCAACCGCCTTGTGCATGTCGTTCATTAAAAACGGATCATGTAAATCGCTGAAGGCCGGTCGGAAAAATTTTTTAGCTGCATCGTAATCAGTAATGCCGCGTTGTACCAATAATTTGCAAAGTACAGGATGAATTTTGAGTTCGGCCTGCAATTGCTTCACCACATTTTCATCCGCCGTTAAAGTTGTCCATCTGTTTTGCATAGGGAGTGCTAAATTAAAAATTCATTACAATAATCACTGTTTCTTTCGCTGCATCGTTTCGGCTTATTTAAAACTCCGGATACCGTTTTCGAGAAATGCTTTATAGGCTGCTACATCGAAATTTGCCGGGCTTGGGTTACCCAACGGTTTTTCGTTATTGTCTAACAACACATAATACGGTTGTGCGTTTTTGTTGTAGCGGGTAATTTGCAAATTGGTATTGAAATCGCCTTGAGTAAGCATTTTTTCACCTTCGTAATTTGGCTTTTGTAAATTAGCCGGTAATGGATCGCGATCATCAACAAAAAGCGAAACCACTACATAATCATTGCGCAAGTGATTTAAAACGCCTTCATCACTCCAAACGGATTCTTCCATTTTACGACAATTTACGCAACTGTAACCGGTAAAGTCGACAAACAATGGCTTGTGCAATTCTTTCGCACATTTTAAAGCTTCCTCATAACTGTGAAATACTTTTAATCCATGCGGACCTTCTACCGTGTGATATGCGCTCAATGGGTCGGAAGAGGCAGCAGCAGCACTTGTTCCGGATCCGGAGGTAGATGACCACCGCCCTTCGGTATATGTAACCGGAGGCGGGAAGCCGCTAATAATACGAAGTGGAGCGCCCCATAATCCCGGAATCAAATAAATGGTAAACGCAAAAGTAAGTATGGTAAAGAACAAACGCGTAACCGTTAAATACGGTTGGCCATAATCGTTTAATGGTAGGGTATCGTCGTGATTCAATTTCAAGCTGCCTAATAAATACAATCCTAATAATGCAAAAATGACAATCCAAAGCACTAAGAATACTTCACGAGGTAAAATGTTCCAATGGTACGCCTGGTCAACGTTTGAAAGGAATTTAAATGCTGCAGCCAATTCAATAAATCCGAAAGCTACTTTAATAGAATTCAACCAAGAGCCCGATTTTGGTAAGCTTTGCAACCAACCCGGAAAGAATGCAAAAAACATAAACGGCAAGGCAAACACAAATCCAAATCCGAACATGGCAATAACGGCTGCAAACGGTGATGCCGATTTTACTTGTATGGCTGATGCAATGAAAGGTCCGGTGCATGAAAACGAAATTAAAACCATGGTGAATGCCATGAAGAAAACGCCCAAAATACCACCACGTTCGCTGGCACGATCAGAACGTTGAATAATAGCATTCGGAATGGTGATTTCAAAAGCACCAAGGAAGGAAACGGCAAACAATACAAATACAGCAAAGAACACCAAATTAAATAAAGCACTGCTGGCCCATTTGTTTAGTGATGGCCCAACGGCAAAGCCTAAAATCACGAACAAGGTCATGATACTGACTCCGTAAATAATGGCATTCATCAACCCCTTTGCACGTGTGGTGCTGCGTTTGGTAAAGAAGCTAACCGTTAAAGGAATCATAGGGAATACACACGGCATTAATAAAGCAATTAAACCGGCACCCATTCCTTTTAATAGAATTTGCCACCAAGGTGCATTGACTTGTACTTCATCCGATGAAACGGTAGTAGCAGGTGGAGGAGTAACGGCTTGAGCTACAGCAGCAACTGTATCCGGCACTTTTGCAGCCTCTTTTTCGATTGCAGTGGTATCAATTGGTTGGTATTCAACTTCCGCTTTGCCCTTTTTGTGTTTTTTAGAATTTCCGGCCGCCCCATCTTCTTCGGTCATTGAACCGGATGTTCCGTTTTTCTTTTTAGCGGCTTCTTTCTTTGGATCTTTCTTTTCGTCGGTAGTTGCAGGTTTAACCGGGTCAGCTTGAATGGGTTCATCGGTATCTACTAAGAAAAAGTAATCTTTCTTTTTAGGCGGCAAACATTGGTGATCGTCGCAAGTCATGTATTCCATGTTGCATTTGATTTTGCAACCCGGCGTCTTTAATTTTATTTTTTGTTGAAAACTCACACTGTGCTCATAGAACTTAAGCTCCATATCGAAGTTTGGATCGTGTTCTTGAATCATTTTACCTACTTCTTTCACCTCGCCAATCAATTCGTAATCCTTTGATTTTAAGAATTCGAAAGTTGTAGGCACAGGCCCATCATTCGTGATATGTTGGGAGTATACGTGGAATTTAGGATCGATTTTAAAGTCGAAAATCAATAGAAATTGGTTTTTTCCCAATGATTTTGTGGTGGTTGTAACTTTAACCGGATTCAATACTTGCGCCCAAACGCTGATTGGTAACAAAAGAAACGCAACCCAAAATCCTATTTTCCGAAGAATTTGCATACGATGGTATTTATTTTAAAAGTGAAAATTCGATAAAAAATGTGAAATTGCGGGAACAAATTTTCAATTAGCTTGTTAAATAGCTATAAATCGAATAATTATGCGCACTTTATTATTAGCCATCCCGTACTTTTTTTCAACTTTACTCATTAACCGCAATCGCCCGATTGAGTTTGAACGAGCTAACAAGTTGCCATTAGATGCTAAAAACAGTATTTATCAATTTTCAATGAAAACCATTGATGGCAGTTTAGAGTCGTTGAGTAAATACAAAGGTAAAGTTATAGTTATTGTAAATGTTGCCAGCGAATGTGGTAATACCCCGCAATACGAAGGAATTGAGAAGTTTTATAAAGAATACAAAGATAAAGGAGTGGTAGTATTAGGCTTTCCGGCGAATAACTTTGGCGGACAAGAACCCGGTTCAGATTCGGAAATTAAAAAATTCTGTACTTCAAAATATGCAGTAACATTCCCAATGTACAGTAAAATTTCGGTACGTGGAGCTGATGCGCATCCCTTGTATCAATTCTTATGCAGCAAAGAAAAAAATGGTGTTGAAGACAGTGAAGTGCGTTGGAATTTCCAAAAATATGTAATCAATAAGGACGGTTATGTTGCCGGTCATTTTAATCCCAGTGTTAAAGTAAGCGATGCCGGATTTTTAGAATCCATCAATTCCTTATTGAAATAAATTTTACACTTGCCAATTTATGGGCTGTTGTTGATTTGCCAATAAATAATCATTGCATTTTTTAAAGTGCTGATGACCAAAAAACTGTTTGTGCGAATCTGCAAATGAAGGATGACCGCTTTGTAAAATCAAGTGTTTGGAGGAGTCGATTAAAGCAGCTTTTGATTTAGCAAAACTTCCCCAAAGTATAAATACCAGGTGCTCCTTTTGAGCCGATAGTAATCGAATTACTTGATCGGTAAAGGTTTCCCAGCCAATTTTTGCATGTGAGGCAGCTGTATTGGCCCGAACAGTTAGTATTGCGTTTAATAAAAACACCCCTTGTTTAGCCCATGCTTCCAGATTGCCATGTGCGGGTACTTGAAATTCGGGGTAATTACTTTTTAATTCGCGATAGATGTTTTTTAAGGATGGTGGAGGTGCTACACCGTTAGGTACGCTGAAGCAAAGGCCGTGCGCTTGACCGGCGCCATGATAAGGGTCTTGCCCCAATATAACTACTTTAACCTGATCGAAAGGCGTTTGATTAAACGCATTAAAAATTAACGGTCCCGGAGGATAGATGAGGGTATTGTGTTGTTTCTCTGTTTTTAACTGTGCAATCAATGCGTCGAAATAAGTTTGTTGAAACTCATTTGACAGTACCTTGTTCCAGCTTTCTTCTATTTTAACTTCAGCCATATCTTTTTAATAAGCAGTAAATATAGGGGCAAAATTGGCAATCTTAACAGCTGCTTCCACAAGCTTTATGTAAAAGCGATTACTTCCACTCCAATTTAATTGGGGAAACATCAATAATATCAAGTGTCGCCGAATACTACTACTAAAGTGGTATTTCAGGCTAGGGGCTGTAAAATACTTTTGTAGTGCAAACTCAACTAGTAAAAATCAAAACCCCTAAATCATGAGAAAATTAATTTTGGCCATGCTGTTCTTAATGGTATTGACAGCTGCAAAATCACAAACTTATTCTACGAATTACAACGCCCCCTATGACATTACGAAGCTCAAAGTTTTGTTATTGATTAAGGGGGAAAGTATTATTGTTCCGGCAACCGGATTAATGACCAGAATTGAGCTGGGTAAAATTGCCACCATCGATGCACACGCTACAAGAACGCTTTTTTATCCGTTTCACAAAGATCCGGCAACGATGTTAACAACCAATAAAATGGGGGCTACTTTGCGAATGGGAGGTGACTTTACTTTTCATTTTATTGATAAGTTAGCCGATCGTAAAACAACCGTTTTACTGGGTAAAGAATACAATAAAAAATACTATTTGAAAGTACCGGCTAAGGTTAGAAAAATATATGGATTACGTGGTGGTGCATATTTCAATAATGAACCGTTTTGGGTTCAACACGATGCGGCGTTGCAACATGTGGCATTCGAAGCTAAAAATGATACTACTGTTTTTAGAGATAATGCATTAACCATGGTTACATCAACAGGTGTCTATGTTGGCTTATCTACCCGCCGTATCGATAAATTGGGAATAAATGCAGAAGGTTGGGGAAATCGTCGAAGAAACCGGCAACGTGAATTATATGCCGATATTATGTTGGGAGGTACAGTTTTGCATGACTTAGTGCTAACCACCGGCAAAACCGTTGAAATTACAGCCCCTAAAAATTTCATTGGATGGAGAGTAGGTGCATCATGGATGGATAATGGCACTTATGTAAAAGTAGAATTCGGCCAACGCCCTTATTTATCCGGAGCCAATTTCATGGCCAATCTCGTATTCGGCTTTGTATTATTCGGAAATGAAAAAGGATTAAAAAAATAACCCATTAAACCCCAATCACTTTTATGAAAAAAATAATTACATCCGCATTTGCACTTTTAATCACACTATTTGCCGGTGCACAAACAACTTTAACAACCACTTCAGCAATTGGATATACATCGTCGTTTAATCAAGCAAGTTCAGCAACCGCTGCAATGGTTCCCATTGGAATTACCGGTAACGGAGTTACTTGGAATTGCGCTACATTGACCCCTGATGCAGCTATTCCTACTATACATTTAACAGTTAGCTCTCCTGTTGGGACAACCTATGCAGCCGATTATCCGAATGCCAACTGGTATTTTACTGATCCTGCATTAGTAGCTTTATTAGGTCATCATTATTATAAACTCACTGCTGATAGTATGGTTTTGTATGGAGAACATACCACCGGAAATTCGTATGAAATTTATCAAGACCCGGAAATGGACATCCCTTTTCCATTTTCATTAGGAGATATCGATACAAACAGCTATTCGAAAACAAATTATAATTCATCCGGAAGTGTGAGCAGCTATCAAACCGGTACTACCATTATTTCATATATAGGTTTTGGCACATTAGTACTGCCACAAGCAAGCTATGCTGATGTTGCACTAATAAAAAATGAACGCAGTAATTCCCTAGGTCCAACCACGGTATCGTATACTTGGATTAAAGTTAGTACGGGTGAAAAGCTGCTTATATATGAGACAAACGGTGGTATTAAAGTGAATTATGTAAGTAGTACAGCTAGTGGTATCGCTAACTATGAACGAGTACCAATGAATTTGTTTCCGAATCCGGCTGAGAATGAGTTGAATATACATTTAAGCACTAATCAATCAACAACTGTACTAGTAAAAAACATATTAGGCCAACCGGTATTACAAACTACCTTAACCGATGTAGTTTCGAAGGTAGATATTAGTACATTACCAAGCGGAGTATATTTTCTAGAAATGAAAGGACAAGAGCAGTGTAATTATGGAACTCGTTTTATGAAACACTAATTATAAGCGTAGTTGTATGAACTGCTTGTTCGGTTAGTCGGTTTTCATTAAACCCTGAAACAGTAAATTGTTTCAGGGTTTTTTTTAGCGTAATTGTACTTTGTTTAATGCGTCTGTTCTAGAATTGACTTGAAGTTTTTCATAAATATTTCGAACGTGCGTACGAACAGTTTCGAGACTCAGTTCCAGTTTAGCGGCAATTTCTTTATACCGATATCCTTTTGATAGAAATTTTAGGATTTCTTGCTCTCTTTTAGAAAGCGATTCAAAATGTGTGTTTGCGGTTTGATTAACTTGAAAACTTTCCACTACTTTTCGAGCTATTTGTGAGCTCATTGGTGCTCCTCCGTGCCTCAATTCATCTATTGCTTCAATTAATTTATTCAATGGTGCTGTTTTTGAGATATAGCCGTTAGCTCCTGCTTTTAATGCACTAAAAATTGTTTCTGTATCTTCCAAAGATGTGCACATAATAAATTTCGTGTTCGAGCATACCGATTTAAGATTAAAAACCAATTCTATTCCGGTCATTTTGGGAAGGTGAATATCAACCAAAACAACATCCGGTTGCAATTCAGGAAGGGCCACTAACGCCTCTTCTGCATTTTCGAACGATTGTAAGAAACAAAGGGAATCTGCTTCCTTAACCAACGCTTCCTGCATTTCTCTAATTTCCTTTTGGTCTTCGACTATGGCCACAGTGGTATACTTCATCGTTAATAAATTTGTGATAAAATTACAAGATTACACTTTCACATCACTCACATTTTAGTAGTAGTGCTTGTCATTGTATCGGTATGGTTAAAAGTACCTTAGTGCCTGAGGAAGAAGTATGCAGCTCAAATTCGCCTCCAATTATGTTCATGCGTTCTTGCATGTTGCGCAACCCATTATTGGAAATTTTTATTTTTTTATGTTCAAACCCAATTCCATCATCTGTAATAGAAATCATAAACTGGGGGCTGTTATAAGATGCCGTTATGGTAATAGTAGTAGCCTTTGCATGTTTGGCTGCATTGCTAACGGCTTCTTTAAAAGTTAAAAAAATATTGCGCTGAATTTCTCTTGTAATGGCAATTGCAGGAATATCATCCGGAAAATGCAATGAATAAGTAAGGTTTAAGTCTTCTAAAAATGAACCGGCATATTCATGCATTCGTGCTACCAGGTTTTCAAGAGTATTGTTATTGGGATTAAGCGCCCATACTAAATCAGTAATATTCGACCTTAATTCGGTTGAAATTGTTGAAATTGTTGAGATTTGCTCCGATAATATTTGATTGTCATTTTTTTGTTGGGCATAAGCAGTTAATAATGCAATTTTTGACAACCCGGCCCCTAACTCATCATGAATATCTTTTGAAATACGTTCTCGCTCTTGTTGTTCTTTTTCAATGAGTGCAAATTCACGCAGTTTTTCTTGACGCTCCACTTCCAACATGAATTTAAATTGTTGGCGAGTACGGTATCTTGAATAACTAAACAATGCTGTAATGATGGTAAGCAACAATACGCTAATCAGTAAAATGAGTTGTACATTTTTGTGTTTAATTGAATTGGTTTGTGCTTCCAGTTTAGTTTTTTGAAGTTCGATTTGGCTTTGCTTTTTCACTGTTTCATAACGTGTTTGAAGTTCATTAAGTTGCGCTACACTGTTTAAGTTTAACAATGAATCTTTCAATCCAAAATATAATTTATAAAAATTCAAGGCTTCATTCGGGTGCCCTAATGATTCATATAAACTTGCCATTTTAAAATACACATCGCGCAAAGCATCTTTGTTGTGTAATAGTTGCGACAAGCTTTTTTGAGCTAGAGCAATATGCTGCAATGCTGTTTGTTTATCCGGATTGGGTTGTTGCAACATAGTGGTAGCAATAATTAAATGCGTGCTACAAACCCCTTCTTTATTGGATAATTGTTCTTGTAATGCCAATTCGTTTTGAAAACAAACCAATGCCTCTTCAGAATTTTTTTTAGCCAACCAAGCCTCCCCTAAAGCATGTAGACATTGCGAGGTAATACGAACGTCTGTTTTCCCTTTTAACTCCTGAAGCGAATGTTGAAGCAAGAGAATAGCAGAGTCTATCTTGTTTTGTTTGGTTAAACAAATGGCCAGATTGAGATTTAGGCTATGGATGGCATCATAGTACCCTAATTCTTTACATTTTCTAATTCCGGTTCTAGAATGCCGCTCGGCTTCCGAAATATTGTTCAATGCAATGTACAATTGACCAATAAAAAAATGTATACGCGGATTATACTGTTCCTTACTTTCAAAATTTCTAAGCGCTTCTAATTGATAGGCTAATGCTTGTTCGTACAACCCTTGTTCCTTGTAGGTAATGGCTATATTAATCAGGGTAGTAGCGATTTTCCTTTCATCGTGCAATGCTCTTGCCAGTTGAAGTGATTGCATATGATAATAACGTGCAGAGTCATAGTCTGAAAGCGTTTCATACGCATTTCCAAGCCCGTTATAGGCATTTAAAGCATGAAACTTGCTTTTCTTCAGCTTAGCCAAGGCTAGACATTGTTGTCCGTATTGAATTCCAATTTTAGGATTACTAAAACCATATTCATAACTGAGAGAATAAAGGCATTGCATTTTTTCACTATCGCTTACTGCATGGAGATAAGCAACATATACACTATCTAGGTACCTTTTATTTACTGCGTAACTTGCCTGCAAACACAGTAATAAAAACAGTACAATGAAGGTGTATATGCAATATGCGATGGTTTTAAACTGCTTCATTGGGAATAGTCAAAGAAAGCAATTTGTTGCTTAATTGCTAAACGAAATTAGTGACTTGTCAACTGAAAAACTGCAGGAGTATTGTTATGCGAATGCATTGAATCTAAAAAAATGAAAGTGTATTAGTGATCCCGTTTGGATGAACAGCATAACAATATCAAACATTATAGAACAATTATTTTAATCAATTTCAATGGTTTACCAATTAAACTAGAATAAACTATATTTTATTGTTTGTTAAAGTTTGTTATATTTGTCAATGTTATTGTCAATGTTTTAAATTATGATTCACATATCCTTTTATCTTTTAACCCCGTCAGCAAATAATTTAAGTAATTTATATGTATCGATTAGTCTTAATAAATCCCGACTTCGTTTTGCTACAGGAAAACGATTTTTAACATGCTATTGCAATGTGCGTAAAACTAAAGGGTCTAAAGATTTACTTAAAAGAAATTCGCCTTTATTCATGGAATACCGATCTTGTTTAGAAGGTATTCGAGATCAACTATTGAAAATTGAACTTACGTGGAATTCCTCAACACCCATTTCATTGATTGGAATTAAACAAATTTATTATGACCAAATAGGAATTGAATCAAATACTGGAAGTGAATCATTTGAGTCAACGTTTAATAAATTTATTTCAGAAACTCAGAGCGCATGGACAGCTGGAACTTCAAATCATTACATAACACTAAAAAATCATTTGATGGAATATCAAAAAAAAATTGGGAAAATTGATTTAGAAAGAATGGATCCCAATTTTTGGTACTCAATTCGTGATAACTATTTTGTATCAGATAAAGCGTTTTCAAATTCGACAACAAATGCTAATTTAAAGAAGTTAAAACAATTTATTAAATATGCCTATAAAAACAAATTAATTAAAAAGCAGTATGATTTAGAAGATTTTACTTCATTAGAAGAGATTGAACCTTATAAGATTGCATTAAGCGAATCTGAGGTTTTAGATTTATTAGCACTTAAACTTGAACATAATAAAAGATTAGAGTTGGTAAAAGATTTATTTTTATTAGAAATATTAACTGGGCAAAGATTTTCAGATATTCCTAAACTAGTAGATCCTAAAAACATTTCAACAACTGCAATACAAATATATCAGCAAAAAACAGGTGAAAAAGTTTTTATTCCTTTACATCCTAAATTGAAAAAACACCTTCAATATATTATAAAGAAATACCCAATTGGGATACCAACTATAAGTAATCAAAAATTTAATGACTATTTAAAGGAAATATGTCAACTGGCCAAATTTGACAGACAACATTCATGGGTAAAGTTAGTAGGTAAAAATAAAATTACTATATCTGATCATCGTTACAATTTAATCTCCAGTCATACTGGTCGGAGAACATTTTGCTCATTAGCTTTAAAAAGCGGAATACAACCTGAAATAATTATGAAGGTCAGTGGCCATAAAACTTATGCTCAATTTAAAGAATATGTAAAAGTTGATGATGCAGATTTAGATAATGCATTTGATTCAATGTTTAAATTAAACTAGATACAATTTATTTTAAGTATGAAAAAACATATTCGTAAGAATCTAACTTATTCTGATTGGCAAAAAGGGAAATTTATTCTAGATTATGAATGTTCGTTAAAAGTCAATAACGGGAAGAATGCATTAATTGTTGCACCAACAGAAGTTTCACTAAATGTTCTTAAATTAATTGAGACTGATAAAAAAGATTTTTTTGATCAACAAGTAAATATTAAAGTTCAAGAACTTAAAACACAATTTAATAGAAAAATACAAAATAATTCAAATTTAGAAAGTTTATTGAAAAATGAAATTAATCAATGTAAATGGTTGTTAGAAGGTAAAATATTTAATAATGAGAACTATCAACATTCTGAATTTAATCATGTAATTTTTACAGGAACTGAACTTGAACAAATTCGACATTTTTATACAAATTACATAATTCGAGGAAATACATATTGTTATGAATATTGCCATCTAGTTAAATATAAACAAAATTTTATTAAAGAATTTGAAAATCATGTTTACAGTCAAGCTATTTATGAATTCCTTTTATCCTTAGAAAAAAACAATCTTACTAAAGTTAAAAATTTAGTAACTAAAAAGAAAAAGTTTAAACCTCCTATTGAAAATATAGAATTAAAGGATTTAGCAATTGCAATGAAAGTAATGAAAGTAAGTCGAGACAATGCTACATGCAAGAATTATTACGTAAAATATATAAATGGCAATTCATTTAAACACTTTTATAGTTCGAAACATTTAAAAAATGTATATTGTATTCCAAAACACATAGCCGTCAAGCACATTAGTAGGGCAATAAATGGACTTAACCGTTCGTTACAAATTGTAACTATGGAAAAAAACGTATCCGCAGAAACTATTATAAAAGGCTATATTAGTGAATTAAAGACAATGAGAACTAATTTTTCCTGACTTAGTCCATACTTACCATTTGCATTCTATTAATATTCCTAAGTTCTTTGTGGAAACAAATTTCCATGCAACATAATCCATTTGAAATTTTAGAAAACAAATTAATACGAATTGAGAAATTACTGGAACAAATTCAAAATACCAAAATTGAACTAAAACCTGAAAGTAGCAATTTTGTATTTAATTACATTTCAATAAAGGATATTTTAGATAGGAAGATTTGTAGCCGGTTCACACTTTATTCTAGAATTAAAACAGGGGTTCTTCCTCTATACAAATTTGGTAATAGATCGTTTATTCACGTTACAGACTTTGAACAAGCTTTTCATAAAGTGAAGAGGAATAAACTCAATTGAGTTTTTAATAATCATATTAAACTAAAATGAAGCATAATTCTGAAAACAAATTAGTACGACTTAAAACTTGCCCATATTGTAAATGCGAGTTTGTTGTAATACATGAGTTACAAATTTATTGTCCTGAAAAATATGGGAAACAAAATTATTGTAAATATAAGCAAAAGCAATTAATTGAAGAAAATCGACTTGCTCAAGTAGCTAGTTTATATTCAATTAGTCAATCGACTGATCATAGAAAGCAACTTTCAACTTTAGAACACAATATTTTAGTGTTAGATAAACTATTAGGCTATCAAAATGAAAATACTGTTTCAAGTTTAAAATTAGATGAGTTAAAGTTTGATATTAGAACATTTTCTTACCGCATAACTGATGCAGAATATCCAACAATAGTTTTAGGCCCATTTAAGCTTTCACTTCTATTAATTAACAACCTAATATTCACATTTAAAATAAGTAAAAATGACTTTACATGATGTAGAACAAGCCTATGGTTTTTTACCAATTCAAAAAGAAAAAAAAGAAAATTCATACTTTTTTGCTGCTTTACTCATTTCTTTTGCTATTGCAGTTAGTTCAATTATTATCTTAGCTGAAAAGCAAAAATCACAACAAATAATTGATGATGAGAACTTTGAATAATTCGCTAAGATCAATTGATTACTACAACAGAAAGAAAAATCATCAGCTTAGTCATCCCATACTACTTTGATGATAGCCTTTATCTAATGTGAAACAATAGCAACATACTTAAAAACTATACACACCTTGAAGCAGACAAAGCCACTTGGTTAAATCAAATAGCCAATTTTTATATCTTTAAAGGGTTTGCATCTAGGCCAATTCCTTAATATTGCTTGTTACTTTATCATCAACTTCATCCAATTTAGCAACCTGCACGAACCTTGCGTTATGTGTTTAATTCAGCAATACTAATTTTAGTAATTGTGCATTAATTGTTGAAAACACAGCGTATAACTACGTTTGCAAGTATGGATATAGGCTAGTTAAATTGCAGACTTATTAAAGTAGCAAATTAATCAGCATGTCATTAACGTGGATTACCTCCGGTAAGACGGTTTATAATAACAAGGGCAATGTAGTGCAGCAATATGAGCCGTACTATAGCGATAAAGCCACGTTTGACGATGCCGATTATGCTTCTATACATGGTGTAAGCCCGAAGGTATATTACGATCCC
>JAHEYX010000272.1:1482-4569 GCA_023251415.1 Chitinophagales bacterium | reverse complement strand
AAGCACATGTCCTAAATGATTACTTAGCTCGTATTGCTTTAAACCAACTTCGTTTTCGGTATGGGCTACACTTAAGGTGCAGCTTGAGTATGTGGTGCAATTGGTCAAATCAACAACAACTGCATCAATACCTATACGCGAACTCCCGTACATAGGGCGTTCGGTGAGTTGGAATGAAGTTGTGTTGTATTCGTAAGTAGCCATTTCATTACCCGATGCATCTCTTACATAATAGGTGCTTTTCTCTAATGGACCAGCATCGCCATTGGCATCCGGTGTGTACACGTGCTTCGCTATCCTATTACCCATTGCATCGTAGTCAAATTTAAGCACTTTTTTCAAACTTCCGCTAGTTCTGGTAATTTCTTTTATTTTTCCGCTCACCGTCCATACTATCGCAGCTATCTCCTCTTTAGTATCTTTAATTAAATTACCAATAGCATCGTACGCGTAGTTATTGCTTGTCTTGAAGTTGGATGCATTTACCCCCCCTTGATCATCAATGTCATCGGTATGGGTGGTGTTAGTACCATGATTATCAGTAACATGATACAAACGGTTTTGAAGCGTATTACTATTTATGTCTTTGTAATAATGGTATATTAAATCGTCAAACTTAACTCCGGCATCATCATACCTGGCCTGGGTAAGTATATTTCCATTGGCATCATAGCTAAAGGTATTACGGTACATATCGGTTGAAGCTGTAGTACCCCATGCATTTGAAGTTAAATCTTGCGTCGACTTGGCTTCCAATAAACGGTTGAGTTGATCATAACTATAGCTCATTCCATTGGGATGAATGTTGTAAGTATTACCGGAATATTCTTTTAAGGTAGTAACCATGTGGGTTATATTACCATTGTATAAATCATTGCGATTGCTCATTAAGGTTGAAGTTGTTGGTGTAGCGGCAAGGAAATTAGTAGTAGCTATACTGTTGTAATCGCCATTGTAATACCCCAAAGAATAACTCATGGCATCGCGGGCTACATCGTTGTTTAAACCATCTTTACCTAAATCTTTTGCCGCATCTAATTCGTTGCTGTTAATGCCTTTAATCCAACCTTGTAAAGTATAGGCGTAATCGATGCCTTGTACTTTATTTTCACCCAATTCGACCCTGGCCAATGGACCATGCAAATAATAATAGTATTGGGCATCGCGTTCAAACAAAATACCATCCTTACTGGTTTGTACTTCGGTTAATCGGTTTTCGGCATCGTAGTTATATACATGAATAAATTGATCTTTTTCGCCGGCTTGGTAAATAACTTTATTCACTTTACCGCTAATTAAATCATAGTTATAGTCGATCCGCTTCAAGCCCTGAGTTGCAGTACTACACGTGCTGCATATTAGTTGATCCAATTTTTTGTTGTGTTGGTAAATGGTTTTTACATTACCATGTATATCGTAATCATAGCTGCTGGCAAAATCGTAATTGGCCAAGTTAGTACTGTAGGTTTCCTGGTAGAAGGAATGGGCAACGCGTTTGCGTAAATTAGTTAAAGTGCCGGAAGCAAAAGCTGCATTTTGTTCGTCATATATAGTTCGCGTAACTTGTGTACGTGGTCCGTTGCCATTTACCCACATCAAATATTTATCTTCACTTATGGTTTTAGGATTGTAATAGCCACTAACGTAAGCTCCTAAAATTTGACCTTGTTTAAGACCACTAGCATTTTCTTCTTTCTCGCCCACTTCTTTAATACGACCTAAATCGTCGTAAAGGGTATAGCTGTATGCCATAGTTGATTTATTAAATTGCTTGGTATTTTGCGAGATAATTAATCGTCCGAGTCGATCATAGAAGAAGCGTGTACTGTATAATCCTTGATTAAACTGTAATACCCGCGCATTAGGAACCGTATTGGTAGCATTATTGTTTGTATAATACCCACCCATAAATCCTTGTGTTTCATTAATAAAATCAACCGTTTCAGACGCATCGACCAAACTGCTAAACGGATCCATCTTTTGAATTGAACTCCAATTAACACCACCATCACTTAACGGATTATCACTTTTAATTTGATAATAAGAACCATCTTCTGCTACACAAATCGCTTTATGATCATCAAAGCAGAATACATCGCGCAGCTTGCTCATTGTGCCGGATAACTGATGCAAAATAAAATACGGATCACAAGTGTAGGAAGTACCAACGTTGCCATCATCACCAACAAACACACAACCTCCATTATCAAGGGTATGTAAGCTTTTTAAATTAAATGTGGTGGTTATTGTAATAAGCGACCCTACAGCCATGGTATGGGTATTGAAATAATAGGTTAACGGAATCGCTAAATTGGTACTGGTACCGGCATAGCCTACTCCCTTATTGGTTGCATTAAAGTGCATACGAATATAATCAACGGATCCGGAAGTTGCCGTTCCTAAAGCATTAGCACTAATGTTATACGTATTCAAATAACCGTTATTACCGGCTAAAATGAGGTAGTTTGGTTCAGGCGTCCAAATACGATTAATTGTTGGCGTTAAATTAGTTGGTACAATAGCTTTCCAATTGAGTGCATCATTATCGGTATACGCCATAAAATTATTACTACCGAGAAATATCTTATCGCGGTAATTTTATTTTATTCATAGCTCCAATGTTGGATTTAAGCTTTTCGGTCTAAATAATTTTAATTACCCAATTGTATTCTGTATTCAAATTCTTCCGCTATAAACTATCTTATCGCTTTTACGCTAAATTATTCACGACTTCGACGGCAGATTTCTGCCTATCGGCCTCAGCTGAAAACTAATTACTCCTCTTTACTCCACTACCAATTTCTGATAATATATGTGCCCTTGGGTGCTTTGTGCTTTTATTACATACAGGCCTGAGGTGTATTGTTGCAAATTAAGGGTGTAGGTATTTTCGCTGTGTAATAAATATGATTTTAGCAAGGTGCCATTGCTGTTAAACAACTGAATGGATTTGATGCCTTCTTCACATATTATTTGGGTATAGTTGGATGCCGGGTTTGGAGCAAGTTGCAACTTGTTATTTGTTTCAATAGTAGCTACACCATTATCACCACAAGGAGCTACAGGGCCTAAATTGAAATGAGCAAC
>JAHEYX010000272.1:0-1472 GCA_023251415.1 Chitinophagales bacterium | reverse complement strand
CCACCACTTGGGTAATTACAACAAGGATAATACAAGGCGTTAAACTGAAAATTGCATTTTGTGCCTAAACTATCCGGATTATTAATTACATGCACATGGTCCCCAGCCCCCCAGGGTGTTACATATATTTTCCCATCCGGCCCATTATTAATCATGCCCAACATCAATGTATTTCCATTAATTCCAATTTTTATTTTACTTGCTTTAATATTTGTAGCGGTTAAATCAAATTGATAAATCTCATTAACATTACCACCATACAAGTACCTGCCACTAGGCGAAATACATAAAAATGGGATATTCATAGAGTCTATTGAATAAGTATATTTTATTGTTACAGGATTAAAAAGTGTTCCTGTACACCTGTCAAAATCCACTACATCAACTTGTGAAAATTGCCCGCCATCATAATCAAAAAACACCATCTTATTGTCATGGATGCTAACATTACCTTGACCATTATTTGCATACAAATATGTAAAGGCTGTACCTATATTTTGTCTTTTTGGTGCATGAACTCCTGCTGAATCCACTAAAGTAATATAATATGCATTTGTTTTAAATTTTCGACAAATGATCCACCAATCTTTTCCATTACCATGCTTCAATGCAAAAACATCTCCGACAGTTAGTGTATCATTTTTAATAATTGCAGAATCCTTCATAATAACACTACCTCTGCCTCCATCCCCATTTTTATCTATAGTCAAATAATAAAGTTTTTCCAGAAAATAATCTCCGTCAATAGTCCATTCCAAATTGCAATAAAACATGTAAATTTGATTACTATCACCCGGATTGGGTATCATAACTGCTCCTTTAAAACAGGGGTTATATCCTTGTGCTGCATAGGTGTTCGAAATGGTTCCATTATTAATTACACCATTTTGCATTAGGCTATCTCGATTATTTCCAATATAGAATCCTTCACTATAAGCTAGTACTTTTGAATTTCTATCTCCAATGAAGGTATTAGATAAATACAGAGGTTGCCCACAATTATCATTTGAAACGGCTACTCCATTTCCATTCCTAAAATCAATTGCAACATGTTGGCCTATTTTCCAATATTTATCACTATAAACCGGCTGGGAAAACACTTGGGCATAACTCAAAAATAAAATAAAAATAAAAAAGCACTTTCTCATAGTTTAATCAGTTTTAGATAATGATTACCGGCGGGTAGCTTATCTAATTTCAAATCTAATAAAAAAATTGAATGCAGGGTTGAATTTAATTTTGAAGTAATAGCATTAATATTGCTTTATAGCTTTTGGGCTAAAGCCCGAAATGCTTTTTGCTTCTATTGCGCATTAGTAATGCATTGGTTATTTAATTAGCTGAACGTTATGGGGCTAAAGCCCATAGCCGTCAGGTTAAGCAGACAAAATCTTTGCTATCAACTTTTCCAGGGTATAAAATATTTTAAAAAAAACAGTGTTTTGGATTGTTCTCATATAGAATTGAGTTGC